>NZ_JADQDD010000057.1 GCF_019263595.1 Pseudonocardia sp. KRD291
CACGACGAACGCCGGGAAGTTCTCCACCTCGATCTTCCAGACCGCCTCCATGCCCAGCTCCGGGTACTCCAGGACGTCGACCTTGCGGATGCAGTCCTGGGCCAGGCGCGCGGCCGGACCGCCGATCGAGCCCAGGTAGAAACCGCCGTTCGCGGCGCAGGAGTCCACGACCTGCTTCGAACGGTTGCCCTTGGCCAGCATCACCAGCGAGCCGCCGGCCTCCTGGAACTGCTTCACGTAGGAGTCCATCCGCCCGGCCGTGGTCGGCCCGAACGAGCCGGACGCGTAGCCCTCCGGGGTCTTGGCCGGACCGGCGTAGTAGACGGCGTGGTCGCGCAGGTACTGCGGCATCGCCTCGCCGGCGTCGAGCCGCTCGGCGATCTTCGCGTGCGCGATGTCGCGGGCCACCACCAGCGGCCCGGTCAGCGAGAGCCGGGTCTTCACCGGCAGCGTCGAGAGCTGGGCTCGGATCTCGTCCATCGGGCGGTTCAGGTCCACCCGCACCACGTCGTCGGAGAGCTGCTCGTCGGAGGCGTCGGGCAGGTAGCGGGCCGGGTCGCGCTCGAGCTGTTCCAGGAACACCCCGGCCGGAGTGATCTTGGCCTTGGCCTGCCGATCGGCCGAGCAGGACACCGCGATGCCCACCGGCAGCGACGCGCCGTGCCGCGGCAGCCGGACCACGCGGACGTCGTGGCAGAAGTACTTGCCGCCGAACTGGGCGCCGATCCCGAAGTTGCGGGTCAGCTCCAGGACCTGCTGTTCCAGGTCGGTGTCGCGGATCGCGTGCCCCAGCGGCGAGCCTTCGGTGGGCAGCCCGTCGAGGTAGCGGGCCGACGCGAGCTTGGCGACCTTGAGGTTGTACTCGGCCGACATGCCCCCGACGACGACGGCCAGGTGGTAGGGCGGGCAGGCCGCCGTCCCCAGCGACCGCAGCTTCTCGTCCAGGAACGCGGCCAGGCGCTTGGGGTTCAGCAGCGCCTTCGTCTCCTGGTAGAGGAACGTCTTGTTGGCCGAGCCGCCGCCCTTGGCCATCACCAGGAGCTCGTAGAACGGGTCCCGGCCGGGCTTGGTGTAGAGCTCGACCTGCGCCGGCAGGTTGGTGCCGGTGTTGCGCTCGTCCCAGAACGTCATCGGCGCCATCTGCGAGTAGCGCAGGTTCAGGTCCCGGTAGGCCTCGAAGATCCCGCGCGAGACAGAGGCCTCGTCGTCACCGCCGGTCAGGACCGCCTCGGTCCGCTTCCCGACGACGATCGCGGTGCCGGTGTCCTGGCACATCGGCAGCACGCCGCCGGCCGAGACGCAGGCGTTGCGCAGGAGGTCGGTGGCGACGAACCGGTCGTTCCCGGAGGCCTCCGGGTCGTCGATGATCGAACGCAGCTGGGCCAGGTGGGAGGGGCGCAGCAGGTGTTGGATGTCGGTCACGGCGGCGCGGACGAGGCCGGTCACGGTCGCGGGCGGGACCTCGAGGAAGGTCCGGCCTCCGGCGGAGAAGGTCTCCCCGGCCGGAAGGTCGAGCTCGCGGTACTCGGTCTCGTCGGCCCCGAGCGGGAGCACGTCGGTGTGGTGGAACTCGGGCATGGCCCGGGACGCTACCCCGGCGCCCCCACGCCGCGACGCACGGAGAGACGCACGCGACGCGTCCCCGGAGACCGCTAACCGAAGGGTCCTCCGTTTCGGCGGGACAGCGCCGGGTGCCGCGCAGTAATGTGACGGCCATGCCTGGCTCGATCCTGGGAACGTCCGTCCGCCGTGTCGAGGACTCCGACCTCATCACCGGCGCCACCACCTATGTCGGCAACCTCCGGCTGGACGGGCTCGCGCACGTCGCGTTCGTCCGTTCACCGCTCGCGCACGCGGTGATCACCGGTATCGACACGGCCGAGGCCGCCGCCGCACCGGGGGTCCTGGCCGTCTACACCGCGGCCGACCTCGACCTTCCGGCCCACCACGGCCTGATGACGCTCAACCCGGACATGCCGCGACCGCCGCTGGCCACCGACCGCGTCCGGTTCGTCGGCGAGGCGGTCGTGCTCGTCGTCGCGGAGACCAAGGCCGCGGCCGTCGACGCCACCGAGCTGGTCGAGGTCGACTACGACCCGCTGCCCGCCGTCACCGATCCGGAGGCCGCCCTGGCCCACGGCGCCGAGCTGCAGTTCCCGGAGTCCGGCAGCAACGTCGCGGCGGGCCTGCGCTCCCCGGAGCCGGACCCGACCGTGGACGCCGAGGTCGTCGTGCGCGCGCGGATGGTCAACCAGCGGGTCGCGGCGATGCCGCTGGAGGGCAACGCGATCGTCGCGGATCCGACCGACGAGGACTACGAGGTCGTCGTGCACGTGTCCACCCAGATGCCGCACGGGTTCCGCAGCCAGATGTGCGGCGTGTTCGGCCTCGGGGAGGAGCGGGTCCGGGTGATCGCCCCGCACGTCGGCGGCGGCTTCGGCGCCAAGGCCGGGATGCTCGCCGAGCACACCGCGACGATCGGCGCCGCGCGGGCGTTGGGCCGCCCGCTGTCCTGGGTGGAGACCCGCACCGAGAACCTGGTCTCGATGCCGCAGGGCCGCGGCCAGGTCGCCTACTACGAGCTGGCGTTGACCCGCGAGGGAAAGATGACCGGGCTGCGGGCCCGGGTCGTCGGCGACTCCGGGGCCTACGCCGGTTTCGGCGGCGCGCTGCCGCTGCACATGACCTACCTGATGGCGCCGGGCGTCTACGACATCCCGAACGTCCGGTACGACGCCGCGTCCGCGCTGACCAACACCACGCCGATGGGCGCGTTCCGCGGAGCAGGCCGGCCCGAGGCCGCCGCGCACCTGGAGCGCCTGGTCGACATCGCCGCCGTCGAGCTGGACATGGACCCGGCAGAGCTGCGGCGCAAGAACTTCCTGGACCCGTCGGCGTTCCCGCTGACCACCCCGGTCGGCGCGGCCTACGACGTCGGGGACTACGACCTGCCGCTGCGCGAGGCGCTGCGGGTGGCCGGCTACACCGAGCTTCGCGAGGAGCAGGCGCGCCGGCGCAAGGACGACGACCCGGTGCAGCTGGGCATCGGCATCTGCGCCTACGTCGAGGTCACCGCCGGTGGTGGCGGCAGCGAGTACGGCTCGGTGACGGTGAACGCGGACGGCTCGGCGACCGTCTCGGCCGGCACGTCGGCACACGGGCAGGGGCACGCGACGTCGTTCGCGATGCTCGTCTCGGACCGGCTCCACATCCCGATGGACAAGATCAGCTACGTGCAGTCGGACACGAAGACCGTGCCGCGCGGCGGCGGTACCGGCGGGTCGCGGTCGCTGCAGATGGGCGGCACCGCCGTCGCCGAGGCCGCGCAGGACCTCCTGGAGCAGGCCCGCAAACGTGCGGCGACGATCCTGGAGGCCGCGGCCGCGGACATCGAGCTGACCGACTCCGGCGAGTTCGGCGTCACCGGCGTCCCGAGCACGGCCACGGTCACCTGGGCGCAGCTCTCCGGGCACGCCGCCGCGGCAGGGGAGACCCTGGCCTCCGCGCTCGACTCGAAGCAGGCCGGGGCCACGTTCCCGTTCGGTGCGCACGTCTCGGTCGTCGAGGTCGACACCGAGACCGGGCGGGTCACCCCGCGCCGGCACATCGCGGTGGACGACTGCGGCCGGATCGTGAACCCGCTGCTGGTCGAGGGCCAGCAGCACGGGGGTCTCGCCCAGGGCATCGCGCAGGCCCTGTTCGAGGAGGTGCTGTTCGACGACGAGGGCAACCCGACCACGGCGAGCCTGGCCGACTACCGGATGCCGACCGCGGCCGACCTGTTTCCCTTCGAGGCCTCGACCACGCAGACCCCGACGCACATGAACTCGCTCGGGGCCAAGGGCATCGGCGAGTCCGCGACGATCGGGTCCACCCCGGCCGTGCAGAACGCCGTGGTCGACGCGCTGTCGGGGCTCGGCGTGCGGCACGTCGACCTGCCGTGCAGCCCGCAGCGGGTGTGGCGGGCGGTGCAGGCGGCGCGATCCGGGGCCGGGGCCGACATCTGGAGCGAGCCGCCGAACGTCTTCGACGACCTGCCGGTGCGGGGCGGGGGAGCGGCCTCGGCGGACGAGGCCGGCGCGATCTGAGATCCGTGCCCCCCGGGGCTGTTTTCGTCGGCGCAGTGGCGCAGACTCTCCCGCGTGAGCACGGAGTACACACGATGAAGCTGGCCACGATCCGCACCGCCGCCGGGAACCGGGCCGTGCGGGTGGACGACGACACGGCGACCGAGACCGGCGACGCCGACGTCCGGGCGCTGCTCGAGCGCCCGGACTGGGCTGCGCACGCCTCGGCTGCGGCCGGGCCGGTGCACGCCGTGGGAGGACTCGACTACGCCCCGCTCGTCCCGTCCCCCGAGAAGATCATCTGCGTCGGGCTGAACTACCGCGACCACGTGCTGGAGATGGGCAACGAGCTGCCCTCCTACCCGACCGTGTTCGCCAAGTTCGCGCCCGCGCTGGTCGGTGCGCACGACGACATCGAGCTGCCCGCGGCCTCGGACAAGGTCGACTACGAGGCCGAGCTCGCGATCGTGATCGGCCGCCCGGTCCGGCACGCCGACGCCGGGGCCGCCCGTGCCGCGATCGCCGGGTACACGGTGCTCAACGACGTGAGCATGCGCGACTTCCAGAACCGCACCAAGCAGTTCCTGCAGGGCAAGACCTTCGAGCACTCCACCCCGCTGGGCCCGGTCCTGGTCACCCCGGACGAGCTGCCCGAGGGCGGCTGGGCGATCTCGAGCACACTCGACGGCGAGGTCATGCAGGACTCGACCACCGACCAGCTCGTCTTCGGCGCCGTCGAGCTGATCACCTACCTGTCCGCGATCGTCACCCTCAACCCGGGCGACGTCATCGCGACCGGGACCCCCGGCGGGGTCGGGCACGCGCGCACGCCCCCGCGCTACCTGACCGACGGGGCCGAGCTCGTCACGGCGGTGGCCGGGGTCGGTGAGTGCCGGAACACCTGCCGGAAGGCACTGTGACCCCGCCGCCCGTGACCCCGCCGCCCGTGGCGCCGCCCGCCATCGACGACTCGCTGGCCTGGGCCGGTGACGGCGCGGCGCACCTGCGTGGCCTGATGACGCGGATGGGGGAGGAGGCCTTCGGCGCTCCGTCCCTGCTCCCGGGCTGGACCCGGGCGCACGTGCTGACCCACATCGCCCGCAACGCCGACGCGATGATCAACCTGCTGCGCTGGGCGAAGACCGGCGCCGAGACGCAGGCCTACCCGAGCCGCGAACAGCGCGACGCCGACATCGAGTCCGGCGCCGGACGCTCCCCGGACGAGATCCGCACCGACGTCATCGCCTCCTCGGACCGCCTCGCGGATGCGGTGCGGGCGATGCCCAAGGACCGGTGGACCGCGCCCGTGCGCAACCCGCAGGGCGCCGAGCTGCCGGCCTACGGGGTGATCTGGGGACGCGCCCGCGAGGTCTGGATCCACGCCGTCGACCTGGACGTGGGGGCCTCGTTCGCCGACCTGCCGGTCCCGATGCTCGCCGTCCTGATCGACGACGTCGGCGCCCGGCTGGGCGGCCTGGCGGGCTGCCCGGCGATGGTGCTGGAGGATCTCGACAGCGGGCGCACGGTGGCGGTCGGTCCCGGACCGGACGGGCCGGACGGGCCACCGCGCGACCTCGGCACCGTCCGCGGACCCGGCCACGAGCTCGCGGCCTGGCTGCTCGGGCGGTCGAAGGGCAAGGCACTGCGCACCTCGGACGGCGCCCGCCCCGGCCCGTTGCCGAGCTGGCTGTAGCTTCCCGCGCCGGGGGAATCGGGCGACGGGGAGTCAGCGGCCGGGCTCGTGTCCGGCGTCGTCGTCGCGGCCCGTCTCCAGGACGTCGATGCGTTCCTGCATCTCGTCCAGGCGTGCCTGTAGCAGCGCGACCTCGGCGGAGAGCACCGCCACCACTCCGGCCTCGCCGGGCGGGGACGGGGCGTCGCTGCGCGGCCCCCACCCGAGCGTCGACGTGGGGGCCAGCGCCGTCAGCGGGGACACCGGGCCGGCCGGGACCTCGTCCGCGCCCAGCTCCACGCCACCGGCGAGGCGGGCGAACACGGACGGGTCGAGCACCGGGCGGCGGCCCGCGCAGGACGCGCACACCGGTTCCAGGCGCCGCCAGCCGCTCGCCCCGGACCCGGTGTCGGCCAGCGCGCCGACCGCGCCACCACAGCTGCACCGGCGCAGGCGCACGGTCCGCACCCGCTGGCGGGAGTAGCGCAGCCCCAGCTCGTAGCGGCGGTAGCGGCCCGACGCCACGACCTCGAGCAGCACTGCCCCCTGGTGTTCCGGCGCGCAGGCCAGCTCGCGGGCCGCCGCGGGGTCGTTGAAGCAGTAGAAGCCACAGTCGCACCAGCGCGACGGGCAGTCGTGGCGGCAGCCGTGGGCGCAGACGGCGTCGTCGACCCAGTGGTAGACGTGCGCCCGTCCGAGCGTCACCCCGCTGAACCCCGCCGTGGCGCCGTCCACCGAGAGCATCGGGTAGGCGAGCTTCCAGCCGGTCAGCGGGCCCGTCGGCTGCTCCCGGGGGGTGCGGGCGAACAGCGGTCGCACGGGTCTCAGTCCTCGGTGCGCGGTCCCGTGCGAGCGTGCCCGGCGCGGACCGGCTCGGGCCGGTCCGTGTCGAGGACGTCCGGCGCGGCGGCGAGCGGCGCCACCGGCTCGCGTGCCGGTGCGGTCCGGCCGGAGTCGGCCCGGTCGGCCTCGTGGTCCACGGCGAATCCCTCGGCGAGCTTGCGACCCAGTCTCATGACGCCTCCTGTGTCGGCCTGACGTGTGCTGAGTCACAAGGCTGACTCCCGGAGCCGACCTTGTCCAGAGCAGAACGGGTGGTGTCGGGACGGCGCACGGTAAGGATAGGCTCACTCAGCGTGCATCCCGGTTCGGGGATGCGACGACGACGCGGGGGTGGGCATGCGCGGGGCCGCGCGCTACGGGATCGAGCACGAGGTCGCGCTGCTGCGCGCGGACGGCACGCTCGCCGACTTCACCTCGCTGCGCTACGAGGAGGTCGCGGCGATCGTGGCCGAGCTGCCCGAGGACCCCGACGACCGGCGTGACCTGCGCATCGGGGACGCCGGGATCCGGCGCAAGCGCTGGTACGCCGAGGGCTTCGAACGCTTCGACGACGACGGCCGACTGGTCCGGTTCGACCCCAAGGGCATCGAGATCCGCACCCGGATCCACGACGACGTGGACGCGGTGACCGGCGCGCTGGTGCGGGACCTGGCGTCACTCTCCGACGTCGCCGGGCGGCACGGCCTGCATCCGATGGCGATCGGCTTCAACCCGCTGCGCTCGGTGTACCCGCTGCTGCCGCCGCTGACCGCGTTCGAGCTCGCCGGGCAGGCGCAGTCGCCGGAGGAACGCACCGCGCACCTGCACATGGTGACCTACGGGCCGGACCTGAACCTCTCGTTCCCGGACGCGCCCACCGACCCGGCGACGCTGGCCGACGCCGGCGCGAAGCTGACCCACCTCAGTCCCTACCTGGTCCCGCTCTCGTTCTCCTCGCCGTTTCGCGACGGCCGGGAGTGGGGTGGGCTCTCCGCGCGCACGTCACTGCGTACCGGTCCGCGCCCGGCCGTCCTGGTCTACCTCGACCCGTCGGACCCGCTGCAGGTCAGCGACCCGACGCTGACCCGGCACGCCGGCATCCCGGCCGAGGTCGGCCGGATCGAGTTCAAGGCGTTCGACGCGTGCCCGGACCCCGCTCTCTACGCGGAGCTGCTCAGCCTGCTCACCGGCCTGCTGCGGGACACGACGCTGCCCGGGCGGCGGACGACCCCGGACGCCGCGCTGCACCGCCGGGCGGCCGTCGCCGGGCTGGACGACCCGCAGATCCGGGCCGGGGCCGACGCCGCGCTCAGCGCCGCCGCGGCCGCACTGTCCGGCGAGCCGGAGCACACCGACCGGCTGGAGCGGCTGCGGGTGCGCCTGGACCGGCGGGAGTGCCCGGCGCACGCGCTGCTGACCCGCCACCGCCGGGGCGAACCCGTCGCCGGCCTGCCCGCGCGCACCCCCGCCCCCGGCTGATCCGCCGCACCCGGTCGCGGCGCTACTGGTAGGAGTGCTCCGGGCCGGGGTACTCGCCGCCGCGGACGTCGTCGGCGAACGCGGTCGCCGCCGCGTGCAGGGCACCGCCGACGTCGGCGTAGCGCTTGACGAAGCGCGGCACCTTGCCGCGGTTCATCCCGGCCATGTCCGACCAGACCAGCACCTGGGCGTCGCAGTCGGTGCCGGCGCCGATCCCGATCGTCGGGATCGCCAGCTCGGCGGTGACCCGCTTCGCGACCTCGGCCGGCACCATCTCCAGCACGACGGCGAAGGCGCCCGCCTCCTGCAGCGCCACCGCGTCGGCGACCAGGCGGTCCGCCCCGTCGCCGCGACCCTGGATCCGGAACCCGCCCAGGGCGTGCTCGCTCTGCGGGGTGAACCCCAGGTGCGCCATCACCGGCACCCCGGAGCCGGCCAGAGCCTCGACCTGCGGTGCGAACCGGGCGCCGCCCTCCAGCTTCACCGCCTGCGCTCCGGCTTCCTTCATGAACCGGAACGAGGTCTGCAGCGCCTGGGCGGGGGAGACCTGGTAGCTGCCGAACGGCAGGTCCGCGACGACGAGCGCGTTCGTCGCGCCGCGGGTCACGGCCCGGACCAGCGGCATCAGCTCCTCGACGGTGACCGGGATGGTGTTGTCGTGGCCGTAGACGTTGTTGCCGGCCGAGTCGCCGACGAGCAGCACCGGGATGCCGGCGTCGTCGAAGATCTCGGCGGTGTAGACGTCGTAGGCGGTGAGCATCGGCCAGCGCCTGCCCTCGCGCTTCCACTCCAGGAGGTGGTGCACGCGGGTGCGCCGCGGGGCCGACGGGCCGCGGTAGGGCGGCGGCTGCTCGGCCGTGACCGGGGTCTGCGGGGTGTCGGGGGTGTCGCGGGTGCCGGGAGTCGTCATCGAATCCGTCCTTTCCTCGAGGCCCGCTCGGCGGGTCCCCGGGATCGCCGGTGGTGATGACGCCCAGCGTGACAGCGCGCGACGCGCTCGGGGACGGCGTTGTGGGGACGCTCACCCGCCGGTGGCCCGGCGGCAGCCCGACCGGCCCCGTCGCCGGTCCGCGCACCTGCCGTGGCCGACCGGGCACGCCGCGTCCGGAACCGTCGGGGTCGACTGGCATGCTCGGATCATGTTCGTCGGTTCGCGCTCCCGCCGGTCACCCGGCCGCCCCGCCCGCACGACGACGGTCGTGGCCGCCGCGGCCGCGCTGGTCGCGTTGCTCGGCGCGTGCGCCGACGCGAGCATCGGGCAGGGGGCCGCCGGCGATCCCGCGCAGCCCCCGGCGCCGAACCCGCCGGAGCTGGCCGCGTTCTACGACCAGCAGCTCACGTGGGGCCCGTGCGGCGGTTTCGCCGGCTCGGCCGCCGACGCGGCGGCGTTCGCCGACCCGAAGTTCGACTGCACCCGGGTGAACGTCCCGCTGGACTACGCGAAGCCGGACGGCCCCACCGCACAGGTCGCGCTGCTGCGGCAGAAGGCGAGCGGCGGGCCGAGGATCGGGTCGCTGTTCTTCGACCCGGGCGGGCCGGGTGCGTCCGGGACGAGCTACCTGGCCAACGCGAGCTCGCGGCTGCCACCGCAGCTGGGCCAGCGCTTCGACCTGGTCGGGTTCGACCCGCGCGGCACCGGCGCCAGCACCCCGAAGATCGACTGCCTGGACGACCGGGAGAACGACGAGGAACGGACGAAGGTCTTCGCCGACCCGTCACCGGCCGGGGTGGCCGCCGCCGAGACCGACGCGAAGTCCTACGCCGACCGTTGTGCGCAGCGGGTCGGGCCGGACGTCCTGGCGAACATGGGGACCCGGGACGCGTCGAAGGACATGGACATCCTGCGCGCCGCCGTCGGGGACCAGAAGATGAACTACGTCGGCTACTCCTACGGCACCGAGCTGGGCACCGCCTACGCCGAGGCGTTCCCGCAGAACGTGCGGTCCCTGGTGCTCGACGGGGCCATCGACCCGACCCAGACGACGGTGGACTCCTCGGTCAAGCAGGCCGCCGGCTTCCAGCTGGCGTTCGAGAACTACGCGAAGTCGTGCGCCACCCAGCCGCAGGACCGGGCGCCGTGCCCGCTGGGCACCGATCCGGCGCAGGCGACCCGGGCGTTCAACACCATCATCCAGCCGCTGATCGACAAGCCGGTACCGGTCGGTGACGGGCGGACCCTGAGCTTCGAGGACGCCGTCACCGGCGCGACCCAGGCGCTCTACGTCTCCGAGTACTGGCCGATCCTGAGCCGCGGCATCTCCGAGGTCGCGAGCGGGAAGGGCCGGATCCTGCAGATCCTGGCGGACTCCTACTACGAGCGTGACGAGCAGGGCCGCTACACGAACATGCTCGAGGCGTTCCAGTCCATCTCGTGTGTGAACCAGAAGCCGGTCACCGACCCGGCCGAGGTGCGGGAGCTCAACGAGAAGGCCGACCAGGCCGCCCCGTACCGCTCCACCGGGCGCGGCGTCGTCGCGGCGAAGGACCCGTGCGCGTTCTGGCCGGTGCCCCCGACCAGCGAGCCGCACACGCCGAACGTGCAGGGGCTGCCGCCGGTGGTCGTCGTGTCGGTCACCGGGGACCCGGCGACGCCGTACCAGGCCGGGGTGGACCTGGCCCAGCAGCTCAAGGGCAGCCTGATCAAGGTCAACGGCGAGCAGCACACGGCGTCGCTGCAGGGCAACGCCTGCCTCGACGACAAGGTCGCGGCGTACCTGATCGACCTCAAGAGCCCGGACGCCGGGGCGGAGTGCACGCTCGACCCGGCATGACCGGGTCCGCGGGCGGCCCGGGCCCCGGCGTGTGACACACGTCCGGGCCGTCCCGACCAGCCAGGAAACATCCCTGTAACCCGAGCTTCGTAGGGTCGCCGCCATGGACCGTCAGCAGGAGTTCGTGCTCCGCACGCTCGAGGAACGCGACATCCGCTTCGTCCGTCTGTGGTTCACCGACGTGCTCGGATTCCTCAAGTCGGTGGCGGTCGCGCCGGCCGAGCTCGAAGGCGCCTTCGCCGAGGGGATCGGCTTCGACGGCTCCGCGATCGAGGGCTTCGCCCGCGTCTACGAGTCCGACATGGTCGCCCGTCCGGACCCGTCGACGTTCCAGGTGCTGCCCTGGGAGACCGCGGCAGGCGACCACTACTCGGCGCGGATGTTCTGCGACATCGCGATGCCCGACGGGTCCCCGTCCTGGGCCGACCCGCGGCACGTGCTGACCCGGGCGCTGCACAAGGCCGGCGAGGCCGGGTTCACCTGCTACGTGCACCCGGAGATCGAGTTCTACCTGCTGCGCGGGCTGCCCGACGACGGCACCCCGCCGGTCCCGGCCGACTCCGGCGGCTACTTCGACCAGGCCAGCCACGACGTCGCCCCGCACTTCCGGCGCAACACCATCGAGACGCTGGAGTCGATGGGCATCTCGGTCGAGTTCTCGCACCACGAGGGCGGGCCCGGCCAGCAGGAGATCGACCTGCGCTACGCCGACGCGCTGACCATGGCCGACAACCTGATGACGTTCCGCTACGTCGTCAAGGAGGTCGCGCTGACCCAGGGCGTGCGGGCGTCGTTCATGCCCAAGCCGTTCACCCAGCACCCCGGCTCGGCCATGCACACCCACTTCTCGCTGTTCGAGGGCGACAACAACGCCTTCCACGACCCGGACGACCCCTACGAGCTCTCCGCCACCGGCAAGGCGTTCGTGGCAGGCGTGCTCAAGCACGCCCGCGAGATCGCCGCCGTGACCAACCAGTGGGTGAACTCCTACAAGCGCCTCGTCGTCGGCGGGGAGGCCCCGACCGCGGTCTCCTGGGGGCACGCGAACCGCTCCGCGCTGGTCCGGGTGCCGATGTACTCGCCCGGCAAGTCCTCGAGCCGTCGGATCGAGGTGCGCACGCTGGACAGCGCGTGCAACCCCTACCTGGCCTACGCGCTGATCCTCGGCGCCGGTCTGCGGGGCATCGAGAAGGGCTACGAGCTCGCCCCGGCCACCGAGGACGACGTGTGGGCCCTGACCGACACCGAGCGCAAGGCGATGGGCTACGAGCTGCTGCCGCAGAACCTCACCGAGGCCCTCGACGTGATGGAGCGCTCCGAGCTGGTCGCGGAGGTGCTCGGCGAGCACGTGTTCGACTTCTTCCTGCGCAACAAGCGCGCCGAGTGGGACGCATACCGCCGCAACGTCACCCCGCACGAGCTCGCGACCTATCTGCCGGTCCTCTGAACCGTAGGAACCCGGTACCGATCAGAAGGAGGCACGATGGCCGGCGACGAGATCATCCTCGGACCGCTCCCGAAAGGCATCACGCTCGCCGGCGAGGGCCAGCACAAGCGGATCTGGAACGTGCTCGGGCACACCTACTCGATGAAGGCGGCCGGCGAGTCCAGCTTCGCGTTCGAGACGCTGGACCCGCCCGGTACCGGCGTGCCGCCGCATGTGCACCCCACCCAGGACGAGCACATCTACGTCCTCGAAGGCGTGTTCACCCTCTACCTGGACGGGCAGTGGGAGACCGCTGGTCCCGGGGACACCGTCCGGATGCCGCGCGGGCTGCCGCACGCCTACTACAACCGGACCGAGGCGAACTCGCGGGCGCTGTTCTGGGTGAGCCCGTCGGGCAGGCTGGCCGCGCTGTTCGACCGGCTGCACGACCTGACCGACCCGGCCGAGGTGGTCCGTGTCTCGGCCGAGCACGACGTCGACTTCCTGCCCCCGGGCTCGGTCGAGGGCGCCGACTAGCCCGAGACTCCATGGGTACGGTCCGGCGGGGCGGGCCGCAGCGCGCCGGTCGCCTGCGCGTAGCCGGACAGCACGGCGTTCAGCTCGTCGTCGTCGAGCACGTCGCGACGACGTTCGAAGCCCTCCGGTGCGCGGCGCTCGACCTCGTCGATCACGCCTTCCGGGCCGCCGGCCCGGTTGCGCAGGACGATGTCCGCGGTGGCCGGCAGGCGCTCGTCCTGGTAGGCGAGCAGGGCATCGACCGGGTCGTCGTGGCCGCTCAGCTGCCGGCCTAGGGCCGCGGCGTCCAGGATCGCCTGGCCTGCGCCGTTCGAGCCCATCGGGTACATCGGGTGCGCGGCGTCGCCGAGCAGCGTGACCCGCCCGTGCGACCAGCGGGGCAGCGGGTCGCGATCGCACATCGGGAACTCGAGGACCTCCTCGGTGGCCGCGACCAGCGCGGTGTGGTCGATGCCGGGGACGTGGAACCGTTCGGCGTGCCGGACCGCGACCCCCGGCTCGGCCGGGCGTGACCAGTCCTGGCGGCGCGGCGGGGGGTCGCCGTCGCGGCCGGTGAGCAGGCAGATCGCCCAGTTCGTCAGCACCGTGTCCGGAGTGGTGCCGCGGCCGATCGGGTACAGCGCCAGTTTCGCCGCCGTGCCGCCGGCGATGATCATCGATCGGCCGCCGCGGAACGCGGCCCACTCGGTGGCCCCCCGCCACATCTGGACACCGTTCCAGCGGGGCGGGCCCTCGCCGGGGAAGAGGATCTCCCGGACCGTGGAGTGGATGCCGTCCGCGCCCACCAGCACGTCACCGCGGAGCTCCCCGGCCGGTCGGCCGGCGCGGTCGACGAGCCGGGCGCGCACACCGCGCTCGTCCTGGGAGAACCCGATGAGCCTGTGCCCCGCCCGCACCGCACCGTCGCCGAGCCGGCCGGTCACCGCGCGCAGCAGGACCCCGCGCAGCCGGCCGCGGTGACACGACAGCTGCGGGTGGGCGAACCCGGCGTCGAGGCCGCACGGGCGGCGCACGATCTCGTGGCCCAGCCGGTGGTGATAGGCCAGGTCCGTGGTGCGCACCGCCGTCTCGTCGAGCGCGTCCAGCAGGCCCAGGTCGGTCAGTTCGGCCACGGCGTGCGGGAGCAGGTTGATCCCCACCCCGGGTTCGCCGCCTGCGCTGCCCTGTTCGAGCACGTCGCAGTCGACACCGAGCCGGTGCAGGCGCAGGGCCGTGACCAGCCCGCCGATTCCCGCTCCCACGATGAGGACCCGCATCACGCCTCCGCTGCTCGCACGCCGCCGACGATCCCCCGGCCCGGACGCCCGTCGCGACCGCGCCGAAGGACCACAGGGTAGGCACCACACCGGTCGAGCAGCGATACCTCCGCCGGCCCCGTCGGCGCTGAGGCGGTGCGTCGTCGGTGGCGCGATGCCGGCGGTTCCGGGCCGTGCGCTGGACGGATGCGCGCGAACCATGCCGGATGCGGCAGGATCAGTCCCCGTGATGGATCGGCGCACGGGGACATCGCTGGCCCGGCTGGGCATCACCGGCCCGGATGCCGGCGAGACGCTGCAGAAGCTGGGCTGGTGGTCCGGCGACCGCCCGTCGCCGGGTGCCGAGGAGATCATGTGGGCGCTGGCGCGCAGCCCCGACCAGGAACTGGCCCTGCGGGCCGTCGAGCGTCTGTCCCAGACGCCGCCGTGGCCCGAGGTCGACCGCGCCCTGCGCAGCGACTCCGGGCTGCGCGGACGGTTGTTCGCCACGCTCGGCTCGTCGACCGCGTTGGGCGACCACCTGATCGCGCACCCGCAGAGCTGGTCGCTGCTGGCCGACACCCCGGACCGGGCCGACCCGCCACCGGACCTGTCCCGGCGCACCGCGACCCTGCTGCGCGCGGTCGGGGCCGACCCGGACGCCCCGGCCCCCGGTTCGGCCGGTGGGGCGCGCGCGACGCTGACCGGCCCCGAGGCCGTCACCGCCCTGCGCAACGCCTACCGCGACGAGCTGCTCGGCCTGGCCTCGGCCGACCTGGCCGCGGTCGGGGACCCGTCGCTGCCGGTGATGGAGGTCGACGACGTCGCCGCCCAGCTGGCCGAGCTGGCCGAGGCCGCGGTCTCGGCGGCGCTCGCCGTGGCCGCCGCCGAGCAGGACCCGCCCGACGAGCTGCGCCTGGCCGTGATCGGCATGGGCAAGTGCGGCGGGCGCGAGCTGAACTACGTCTCCGACGTCGACGTGATCTTCGTGGCCGAGCCGGGCGGGGAGCTCACCCAGGCCGCGACGAAGCTGGCCGGCCGGGTGATGCGGGTGGCTGGGGAGGCCTGTTTCGAGGTGGACGCGAACCTGCGCCCGGAGGGCAAGCAGGGCGCGCTGGTCCGGACCCTGGACGGACATGTCACCTACTACAAGCGCTGGGCCAAGACGTGGGAGTTCCAGGCGCTGCTCAAGGCCCGCCCGATCGCGGGGGACCCGGCGCTGGGCGCGTCCTACGTCGACGCGGTCGCGCCGATGGTGTGGCAGGCCGCCGAGCGCGACGACTTCGTCGCCGACGTGCAGGCCATGCGCCGCCGGGTGATCGAGCACATCCCGTCCGACCAGCGCGAACGCGAGCTGAAGCTGGGCCAGGGCGGTTTGCGCGACGTCGAGTTCGCGGTGCAGCTGCTGCAGCTGGTGCACGGGCGCACCGACTCCGCGCTGCACTCGCCCTCGACGCTGGAGGCTCTCGCCGCCCTGTCCGACGGCGGTTACGTCGGGCGCGACGACGGCGCGAACCTGGCCGCGTCCTACCGCTTCCTGCGCCTGCTCGAGCACCGCCTGCAGCTGCAGCGGCTGCGCCGCACCCACCTGCTGCCCGCCGCCGACGACACCGACGCGCTGCGCTGGCTGGCCCGCGCCGCCCGGATCCGCCCGGACGGCCGGCGCGACGTGGTCGGCGTGCTCGTCGCGGAGTGGCAGCGCAACTCCCGGCGGGTGAGCCGGCTGCACGAGAAGCTGTTCTACCGGCCGCTGCTGTCCTCGGTGTCGCGGCTGTCCGCGGACGAGGCCCAGCTGTCCACCGAGGCGGCCAAGGCCCGGCTGGCCGCGCTGGGCTGGGCGTCGCCGGAGGGCGCGCTCGGGCACCTGCGCGCCCTGACCGGCGGGGTGTCGAGGGCGGCGTCGATCCAGCGCACGCTGCTGCCGGTGCTGCTCGACGAGCTGTCCTCGAGCCCGGACCCGGACAAGGGGCTGCTGGCCTACCGCCGGGTGTCCGAGGCGTTGGCGTCGACGCCCTGGTACCTGCGGCTGCTGCGGGACGAGGGCGCGGTCGCCCAGCGGCTGATGATGCTGCTCGGCACGTCCGCGCTGGTCCCGGATCTGCTCATCCGTGCGCCCGAGGTGCTGCGGATGCTCGCCACCTCCAGCACCGGCGGCAGCCCCGAGCTGACCCGCGACCCGCGCGAGGTGGCGGTCGCGCTGCGCACGACCGTGGCCCGGCAGGCGACACCGGAGTCCGCGGTGGCCGCGGCCCGGTCCTACCGGCGCCACGAGATGCTGCGGATCGCCTGCGCCGACGTGCTCGGGCTGCTCGACGTCGAGCAGGTCTGCACCGCGCTGAGCTCGGTGTCCGAGGCCGTGGTGGCCGCGACCCTGGACGCGGTGCTGGCCGCGCAGGAGGGTGAGCGGCCGGCGCGGATCGCGGTGATCGGGATGGGCCGTCTCGGCGGCGGCGAGCTGAGCTACGGCAGTGACGCCGACGTGCTGTTCGTCTGCTCTCCGCTCGGCGACTCCACCGACCACCAGGCGGCGCGCTGGGCCACCGGCGTGGTGGAGCGGGTGCGACGGCTGCTCGGCACGGCCAGCCCGGACCCCGAGCTGGCGATCGACGCCGACCTGCGCCCGGAGGGCCGCTCCGGGCCGATGGTGCGCACACTCGACTCCTACCGCGAGTACTACGCCCGCTGGGGAGAGGTCTGGGAGGCCCAGGCCCTGCTGCGGGCGCGCCCGATCGCCGGTGACCCCGCCCTGCGCACCGAGTTCACCGAGCTGATCGACCCGATCCGCTACCCGGCCGACGGGATCGCGGACGCCTCGGTGGCCGAGATCCGCCGGATCAAGGCCCGGGTCGACGCCGAGCGCCTGCCGCGCGGCGCGGACCGCACCACCCACACCAAGCTCGGCCTGGGCGGGCTCGCCGACGTCGAGTGGACGGTGCAGCTGATGCAGCTGCGCCACGCCGGCGACATCCCGGAGCTGCGCACCACCTCGACCCTGGACGGGCTGCGCGAGGCCGCCGAGGCCGGGCTGATCACCGACTCCGACGTGACCGAGCTCGCCGCGGGCTGGCGGATGGCCACCCGCGCCCGCAACGCGATCATGCTGGTCAAGGGCAAGGCCGGGGACCAGCTCCCGCGCTCGGGCCGGGAGCTGGCCGCCGTCGCGTCCGCGCTGGGCTACCCGAACGGCGGGGACCCCGGGGTGTTCCTCGACGACTACCGCCGCGCCACCCGCCGCTCGCGCGCCGTCGTCGAGCGGGTGTTCTACGGCTGGACCGAGGACTGAGGGATCGGCAGCGAGCCCCAGAACGTGCGCAGCGCCCGGGCCCCGGTGCGCGGCTCCTGCACCATCCACCAGTGGCCCAGGCCGGGAAGGACCGCGGTCGCGGCGCCCGCCCGGGCCGCCGACCGGTGCCGCTGCTCCTCGGTACCGCCCACGTGGTCGGCGGTGGCGACGACCGCGAGGCCCGGCCGCCGGGCGGCCCCGGGCAGGTGCTCGCCGAGCCGGGCCATCACCGGCTGGGCCGCGGAGCGGTACAGCGTCAGGACCGCACGGCCCATGGCCTCGTCCTGCCCGGCCGCGACCTGCTCCGCCACCGGCGCGGTGATGCCGCGGTCGACCAGCGACGCGACCCGCTCGGCGAGGCCGGCCCCGAACCGGCGGGCGACGGCGGCCTCGCCGTCGCCGGGCGTCTGCCACTCCCGCGCGAGGTCGTGCCAGACGTAGTCCGGGTCGAAGATGCCGACCGCGTCGCTGACCCAGCTGCGCAGCAGGTCCGGCCGGGTCATGGCCACGCCGAGCACGTGCCCGCCGCCCCAGTCGTGCCCGACCAGGTCGACCGGCTCGTCGAACGCCTCGAGCTCCGCGCTCAGCCAGTCCCGGTACCCGCCGACCGTGGCCTCGAAGCCCGCCGGCAGGGGTGCCCCGAAGCCCGGCGGGGACAGGCAGGTCACGTCGTCGCGGCCGAGCTCGCGCAGCAGCGGCGTCCACACCGCGGCCGTCTCCGGGTTGCCGTGCACGAACACGGCGGGCACCGGGCTCACACCCCGATCGGGGTGGTCGGCTGCAGGACCGACTCGAGCAGCGCCTCGCTGCGGAAGTGGGCGCCGTCGCGGTACTCCGGGTCGCGGACCATGTCCGCGAACGCCTGCCTGCTCGGGTAGCGGACCAGCACGACCGCGTCCCAGGCCTGCCCGTCCTCGGCCACCAGTGCGCGCCCGCCGTCACCCAGGTACTGCACCTGCAGCCCGTACCGCGCGTTGACGCCGGCGTTCAGGTGCTCGACGTAGCGCTGGTAGCTCTCGCGTCCGCCGTCCGGGCGGAAGCGCAGCAGGTTGAGCATCACCACCGGGCCACCCGGGTCCTCGGCCAGCAGCACGTCCAGGTCGCGGTCGTCGATCTCGATCATGGTCTCTCCTCGTCGAGGGGGTCGGTCCGACCACTGTCACATATTTGCGAGTCGACACGCAAGTATGTGCGGCGCTACGATCCGTCGCATGGCAGTGGGGGAGCGGCCCGGGCGCCGCACGCAGCGCGAGCGCCGGGACCAGACCGGTTCCGCGCTGCTCGCCGCGGCCGCGGAGCTGGTCGTCGAGTCCGGTGTGCGGGCCGTGACGCTGGCCCGGGTCGGCGAGCGGGCCGGCTACAGCCGGGGCATCGTCACCCATCACTTCGGCTCGAAGCGGGCGCTGATCGACGCGCTCGCCCGGGCCACCCAGAGCGGTTTCGTGCCGGGTCTCGCCGACCGCGGCCCCGGCCTGGAACGCCTGCTGATGCTCGTGCGCGGCTACGTCGGCGCGCTGGGCGAGCTCGGCACGCTGAACCGTGCGTTCCTGCTGCTTTGGGCCGAGGCGGTCACCGCCCCGGAGCTGTCCGAGGTCTTCCGGGAGCGCGACGAGTCGTTCCGCGCCGACCTGCGCTCCGACGTCGCGGCCGGCATCGAGGAGGGGGCCGTACGGCCGGGCACCGACCCGGACGCGGTGGCGGTCGCGGTCCTGGGCCAGCTGCGCGGCATCGCGCTGCAGGTGCTCCTCGACCGCGACGCCGTCGACACCGGGCGGCTCGGTCCCGTGGTCGCCGAGCAGTGGCGGCGGGCACTGTCGTCCGGCGGTCCCGGCCCCGGCCCCGGTCCCGCGTCGGGCTTGCAGTAGGTGGGAGGTCACGTGCGGATCGGATTCTGCGTGCCGCAGTTCGGGCGGGCGGCCGCACACGTCGAGGACACGATGCGGTTCGCCGCCGGTGCGGAGGAGCGGGGCGCGGCCAGCCTGTGGACCGGGGACCGGCTGCTCGCCGCCGTCGACCCGCGGGTGGGCTACGGCGGCGGCCCGGGCATCCCCGAGGAGTTCCGCGCCGCGCACGACCCGCTGGCTCTGCTCACCGCGGCCGCCGCCGTCACGACGCGGGTGACGCTGGGCACGAGCACGCTCAACGCCCCCTGGTACCCGGCCGCCCTGCTGGCCCGCCACGCGCTGACCGTCGACCGGATCAGCGGCGGACGGCTGCTGCTCGGTCTGGGCACCGGGTGGTCGCCGGAGGAGTACGACGCGGTCGGGGTCCCGATGCGCGAGCGCGGCGCCCGCCTCGACGAGTGCCTCGACGTGCTGTCGGCCTGGTGGCACGACGACCCGGTGCAGGTCGACGGGACGTTCCAGACGATCGCGCCCTCGCACGTCACCGTGAAGCCGCACGGCATCCCGGTGTTCATGGCCGGGTTCGCCGAGCGCGCCCGGCGCCGGATCGCCGAGCGCGCCGACGGGTTCCTGCCGGTCGTGGTGCCCGGCACCCCCGATCTGGACGCCGCGGTGAACGCGCCGTGGCAGGCCCTGCGCGACGCCGCCGGGGACGCGGGACGGGACCCGTCCTCGATCGGTGCGGCGCTGCGGGTGAACCCGCGTGCCGGGGACTCGGTGGAGTCGATCGGGGAGACCCTGCACCGGGTCGCGGAGCAGACCGACGTCGAGCACGCGTTCGTCGACCTGATGTATCTGGCCGGGGACGCCGACGCGGCGCTGGAGCTGGTCTCGGCGGTCCTGGACGCAGCCGGCTGAACCACCCGCCGCCGCCGGCGTCCGCGCTGCCAGACTGGTCGTCGTGTCCGCCGCACCCCCCGACGCCCTGGAACTCGTCTCGCAGGCCTACGAGCTCGTCGCCGCACGCCCGGCGTCGCTGGTCGCGGCGCTGGCCGCGCTCGTCGTCGTGGTCTGGCTGCCGAGCTGGCGGGCGACCCGGGTCGCGGTGACGATCGCCCACGAGGGCGGGCACGCGCTCGTCGCGGTGCTGGCCGGGCGGGGCCTGGCCGGGATCCGGTTGCACGCCGACACATCCGGGGTCACCTACTCCACCGGCGCCGGGCGTGGGCCGGGCGTGGTCGTGATGTTCCTGGCCGGCTACGTCGCGCCGCCGCTGCTGGGCCTCGGCGGCGCGGTGCTGGTGGCCGCCGACGCCGACCAGGTGTGGCTCTGGGTCGGCATCGTGGCGCTCGCGGCGACGCTGTTCCAGATCCGCAACCTGTTCGGCGCGCTCGCCGTGCTCCTCAGCGGCGCGGTCCTGGTCGTCGTCACGGTCTGGGCGGAGCCGGACCTGCGGACCGGTTTCGCGGCAGCGCTGTGCTGGTTCCTGCTCTTCGGCGGGGTGCGGGCGTGCGCGGAGCTGCGCCGCGGACGTCGTCGGGGGCGGTTGCGGCACTCCGACGCGGACCGGCTCGCCGAACTCACCCCGATCTCCGGCTCGGTCTGGGCGGCGCTGTTCCTGCTGGTCTCGGTGCTGGCGACGCTCGCCGCGGTGTGGGTGGTGTTCGCCCCGGCCGGGGCCCGGGCCTGACCGGGGGACGACCCGCCGGGCGCTGCTGCGGCGGGCACGGAAGGATCGGGCGGGTGACTGATTTCGAGGACTTCAACAAGAGGGTCATCGGCGAGTTCCGCGAGAACGACGGGAAGGTCGGCCCGCCGTTCGAGGGGGCCACGATGATCCTGGTGCACCACCTGGGCGCGAAGAGCGGCACCGAGCGGATCACCCCGCTGGTGTGGTTCGCCGACGGCGACCGCTACGTGATCGTGGCGTCGAAGGCGGGCGCCCCGGACAACCCCGCCTGGTACCACAACATCCTCGCGCACCCGGACATCACGGTGGAGGTCGGCCACGGCCCGGAGGGACGCGTGGAGACCCTGAGCGTGCACGCCGAGGAGCTCACCGGTTCCGAGCGCGAGCGCATCTGGTCGTGGATCACGGAGAACAACGCCGGGTTCGCCGACTACCAGAAGAAGGTCGAGGGGATCCGCACGATCCCGCTGTTCGCGCTCAGCAAGCGCTGACCGCTGCGCGGACGGGCCGGTCGCCGGGCCCTGGCCCGGCGACACGGCGCGCCGTCTGCGAGGCTCGATCGCATGACGATCACGCTCGAGCAGGCCCAGACCATCGCCGCCGCCGCACTGGGGCACGGCACCGAGAAGGGCTTCAACCCCCTGACCGTGGCGGTCCTCGACCCGGGTGGCGCCGTCGTCGTCCTGGCTCGCCAGGACGGCTCCGGCTACCTGCGTCCCGACCTCGCCATCGGCAAGGCCAACGGCGTCCTGGCCCTCGGCATGACCAACCGGGCGATCGCCGCCCGCGCCGCCGACTCGCCGGAGTTCTTCACCTCGGTCGCGAACCTGGCCGGCGGCAAGATCTTCTCGGTGCCCGGCGGCGTGTTCGTGAAGGACGCCGCGGGCACGCTGCTCGGGGCCGTCGGCGTCACCGGGGACGCTTCGCTCAACGACGAGGCCGCGGCGCTGGCCGGGATCGAGGCCGCCGGCCTGGTGGCGGTGACCGGGGCCGAGTGACCCGCCCGCCGGGCGCAGGTGCGAGCCGCACCCCCGGGCGACATGGTCAGCCCGGGGGCGCGGAGGTGGCACGCACGGGCGCCGCGCGAAGCGAGGCCCGATCGTGCACGTGGTGGGACGATGTCCTTCCCGGGGCGGGTGGCGGCCCGGTTCGTATGTTCCGTCGAGGGTCGGCCGGACGTGGTGGTCAGGTCCCCCGGCGTGTGACGTAGAGCACCGTGGGAAGAAGCTAATCAGCCGTTGTGCGACCTGTCAACGCGTATCGGTTCGCTTCTGCGGAACCCCGCCCCGGCGGAGCAACGCCGCCCCGGAAGCATCAGCCGCGCGTGAGCGCGTCCGGGACCGGATGGTGCGGTCGGGTTACCTCCGGGCGCGAACGGAGCCGTCGCTCGGGCGCGCCGTCGCCGACGTCGAGGGTGCGATCACTGTCACCCGGCCGGTGCAGCGGGCGCGTTTCGTGCATGCCCCGGCCCATGTCCGGGGATACCCTTGACGGAACAGGGCCGGGAGTGAGCACGGCCCTCGCACGATCGTTCCGCAGTTCACGTCCGGCCGGGGCCGGCGACGAAGGGGAGAAAATCATGATCGGAACGATTATCGGATGGCTCGTCCTCGGACTGGTCGCGGGCTTCATCGCCCGCGCCGTGGTGCCGGGCAAGGACGACATCGGCATCCTGCGCACCATCCTGCTGGGAATCGCCGGCTCCATCGTCGGTGGTCTCGTGGCGAGCATCTTCACCGGCTGGAGCGGCTTCTCGCCGTCCGGGTGGATCGGCTCGATCATCGGCGCGATCGTCGTGCTGGTGGTCTACAACAAGGTGACCGGACGCAAGCAGGTCCGTCGCTAGACCCTTCACGTCGGCGCCGTCCCGGACACGTCCGGGGCGGCGCCGACGTGTCCGGCCTCGGACACGGCGGTCAGGACGAGCCGGCGTGCCAGCGGAGGGGGTCGTCCTCCAGCGCGGCGCGGTCCCAACGGCCGCGGTCCGCGGCGGCCACGTAGGTGGCGTGGAGGAACTGCGCGACCGCGCGGTCGGGGTCGGGTGCGGCGCGGGCGAGCTCGTAGGGCAGCAGGAACTGCTGGTACTCGGGGCTGTAGTACGCGCCGGCGGGCCCGACCGGCTGATCGCCGAAACCGTCCGGAGCGGGGTAGGCGTAGGCGTAGAACGCGCCCTCCTCCCCACCGCCGGGCCAGAACCCGCAGCTCGACAGCTCCCGTGAGTACCCCTCGACCATGACCCAGTCCCCGCAGTTGGGCGCCCCGCCGGGGTGCGGCGGGGCCGAGCGCCCGGAGAAGCGGGTGCAGGCGAGATCCATCCCGCCCCAGAAGAAGTGCACGGGGCTGACCTTGCCGACGAAGTGCGACCGGAACTCGCCGATCACCCGGTTCGCCTGCAGCAGCTGGCGCCAGAACAGGGTGGCCGCCTCGCCGTCGTAGGAGGCGTGCGTGTGGTCCTCGGCGAACGGGATCGCCGGCTCGACCTCGTTGGGGCGCGCCCGGATCTCTGCCTCGATGCCGAGATCGCCGAGAACCTCCTGCACCCGGGCGTAGAACTCCGCGACCGACATCGGCTGCAGGGGCACGCTCCGCGTGCCGCCGTCGCTGCTGCGGACCTCGAGCCGGTGGCCGACGAAGTCGAACTCGATCTCGAACGCCCCGCCGCGGTACGGGATGGCCGAGGTCGTCAGCCCGCGCGGGCTCACATAGAGGGTCACCTGCCACCAGTGGTTGAGCAGCGGGGCGTGCCGCATGCGGATCTTCCCCACGATCTGGGTCCACATGTGCAGGGTCTCGCGGGTGGGGGTCCAGTCCGAGACCCGCAGGCTGGGCCAACTCGTCGTCGGGCTCGTAGACACGGGCCGAGTGTGCCAGGACCACGCCCGTACCCGGCTGCTCTACGGGGAGTGGCTGCGGCGCGCGCGCCGCCGAGCCGATGCCCGGGGTGACCGGTCGTGTGCCCGACCCGAGCGCAGAACGGTGGTTGACACCGACCGACGCCCAGAGGCGTCCGTGCGGGTCAACCACCGTTCCCGGGGTCGGTCAGCAGGTCATCGCGACCTGGGGATCACACGTCGTAGTACAGGGCGAACTCGTACGGGTGCGGACGCAGACGCAGCGGGGAGATCTCGTTGTCCCGCTTGTAGGCGATCCAGGTCTCGATCAGGTCCGGCGTGAACACGCCGCCGTCGAGCAGGTAGTCGTGGTCGGCCTCGAGGCGGTCGATGACCGCGTCCAGGCTGGCCGGCACCTGCGCGATGTCCTTGGCCTCCTCGGGCGGCAGCTCGTAGAGGTCCTTGTCGATCGGGGCGGCCGGCTCGATCTTGTTCTTGATGCCGTCCAGACCGGCCATCATCATCGCGGCGAACGCCAGGTACGGGTTGCCGGACGAGTCGGGGCAGCGGAACTCGAGGCGCTTGGCCTTCGGGTTATTGCCCGAGAGCGGGATCCGGATGCAGGCCGAGCGGTTGCGGGCCGAGTAGACCAGGTTGACCGGGGCCTCGAAGCCGGGGACCAGGCGGTGGAACGAGTTCACCGTCGGGTTCGTGAACGCCAGCAGCGACGGCGCGTGGTGCAGGATGCCGCCGATGTAGAAGCGGGCGAGCTCGGAGAGCCCGCCGTAGCCGGACTCGTCGTGGAACAGCGGCTGCCCGTCCTTCCACAGCGACTGGTGGGCGTGCATGCCCGAGCCGTTGTCGCCGAAGAGCGGCTTCGGCATGAACGTGACGGTCTTGCCGTCGTGCCAGGCCGTGTTCTTGACGATGTACTTGAACAGCATCACGTCGTCGGCGGCGTGCAGCAGGGTGTTGAACTTGTAGTTGATCTCACCCTGGCCCGCGGTGCCGACCTCGTGGTGGCCGCGCTCGAGCTCGAACCCGCTGTTGGTCAGGTTCGTGGCCATGTCGTCGCGCAGGTCGGCGTAGTGGTCGACCGGCGGGACGGGGAAGTACCCGCCCTTGTAGGGGACCTTGTAGCCGAGGTTGCCGCCCTCCTCGTGCCGGCCGGTGTTCCACCAGCCCTCGGCCGAGTCGATGTGGTGGTACTGCTGGTGCGGGTCGGACCCGAACCGCACCGAGTCGAAGATGTAGAACTCGGCCTCGGCACCGAAGAAGCAGGTGTCGGCGATGCCCGACGCGTTCAGGTACTCCTCCGCCTTGCGGGCGACGTTCCGCGGGTCACGGGAGTAGGGCTCGCCCGTGATCGGGTCGTGCACGAAGAAGTTCATGTTGAGCGTCTTGTGCTTGCGGAACGGGTCCAGGCGCGCGGTGGCCGGGTCCGGGAACAGGGCCATGTCCGACTCGTTGATGGCCTGGAAGCCGCGCACCGAGGAGCCGTCGAAGGCGACCCCGCTGTCGAGGAAGTCCTGGTCGACGGTGCTGGCGGGGACGGTGAGGTGCTGCATGACGCCGGGCAGGTCGCAGAACCTGATGTCGACGTACTCGACCTTCTCGTCCGAGATGTACTTGAGTACCTCTTCGGCGTTGCTGAACACGCTCTTGGGCTCCTTCTCTCGACTGTAGGAGGTTGACCGGGACGCTATGGTCGCCGTGTTGCCCACCAGTCACCCGACTGTTTCACGGACGTTAACTGGGCTCGGCGCGACAGGGGTCACACGCGGCGCCGGACCGCTCCGATCGTGTGGCTCCTCCGTGCCTGGTCGACCACGGGAGTGGCGCCGGTGCGTACGACGACGTCCCGGCGGTGGTGCGAGGTCGGCGCCTAGGCTAGAGCGCATGGCCCGCTGGATCGAGTCCTGGCTCCCCGGATCACCCACCGGGACGGATACGGACGCCGGGCATCCGGGCGAGAAGTTCGGTCTGCCCGCTGCCGGCGCGAACGCGACGGCCTCATTCGGCCGCCGCCTCGCGGCGATCTTCGTCGACTGGATGATCGCGTACCTGCTGACCCTGGCCTACCTGGGCGTCGACGCACTCGGAGCACCGAACACCAGCTGGACGATCCTGGGCGTCTGGTACGTCCTGACCGTCCTGCCGACCGCGATCGTCGGGATGACCGCCGGGATGGTCGTCCTGGGCCTGCGCGTCGCCCGCACCGACATGGCCCGCTTCGTCGGTGTGCCGAGAGCCCTCCTGCGCACGTTCCTGATCGCGTTGATCATCCCGCCACTG
>NZ_JADQDD010000058.1 GCF_019263595.1 Pseudonocardia sp. KRD291
TTAGGGGACTCGGGGGGTGTCACAGCGGCAGGGTGTAGCCGGCGATCGGGCCGCGCAGCCAGGCGATGAACTCGCCCCACAGACCGGTGACCAGCAGCGCACCGAGCACGAGCAGCATGATTCCTCCGACGATCTGCAGGGCGCGGATGTGGCGGCGCATCCAACCGGCGGTGCGCACCGCCCACTGGGTGCCCAGCGCGATGAGCACGAACGGGATCCCCAGCCCCGCGCAGTAGGCCAGCACCAGGACCAGCCCGCGCACCGTGGCCGGCCCGACCTGGGTGCCGGTGGCCAGCGCGATCACCCCGGTCAGGGTGGGGCCCAGGCACGGGGTCCAGCCCAGCCCGTAGACCGCGCCCAGCACCGGGGCGCCGGCCAGCCCACCGCGGGGCAGGCGGTGGATCCGCACGTCGCGCTGCAGCGCGGGGATGAACCCGAGGAACACCAGACCCATCGCGATGGTCACCACCCCGCCCAGACGCTGCAGCAGCAGCTCGTTGCCGACCAACCAGTCCGACAGGCCCAGCACCAGCAACACCCCGGCGGTGAACACCACGGTGAACCCGGCGACGAACAGCAACGCCGCCCCGGCCACCCGCCACCGCCCGGCCCGCACCGCGGTCGATCCACCACCACCGGAGGGGCCGTTGGGTCCGGGGTCCTCGGCGCCGACCAGCCCGGCCAGGTAGCCGACATAGCCCGGCACCAGTGGTAGGCAGCACGGCGAGGCGAACGACACCAGCCCGGCCGCGAGCGCCACCGCGAACGCCACCAGCAGCGGACCCGAGATCGCCAACTCGGTCAAGCCGCTGTTCACGAGCCCTCCCCACCTGGGGCGCCGCCGGGTGTAGGGACAGCAGGTGCAGGGACAGCAGGTGCAGGGACAGCGGGTTCGTCGGCGATGCGCTGCACCACCGGCAGCAGCTCACCGATGCGGACCGCGGTGAGGAACACCGCAGCCACCCGGTGCTGGCGATCGAGCACGATCGTGGAGGGCACGGTGTTGCGGGGGAACCCACGCAGCGCGAGCAGCGACCGGCCCGGGCTGTCGAAGATCGAGGGGTAGGTGATGGCGCGGTTGCGCAGGAAGTCCCGGGCGGCGTCGCGGTTGTCGCGCACATCAATACCCAGCAGCGTCACCCCCTCGGGCTGGAGCAGTTGGTGGATCTGTTGCAGGGCCGGCATCTCCTCCCGGCACGGGCCGCACCAGGTGCCCCAGACGTTGAGCACCACCACCTGGCCGCGGAAGTCGTCGAGGCCGATGCGGCGGTCGGGTTCGAGCAGACTCTCCCCGGACAGCCCGCGCACCGCGCCCCGCTGTGCGGGTGGGTCATAGAAAATCCGGGTCTGCCCCCCGGGCGCGACGAACGTGAACTCGCCGGCCTGGCTCGGCGCGTCGCCGCTGGGCGAGGCGAACGAACACCCGGCCAGCAGCACCAACAGCACGGCCACCACCGCGAACCTCCCGCACCGCCCCGGCCCGGCCCGACGGGGTCGCGCACCGGCGGCGGCCCGTCCGGCGCTGCTCATGCGCTGTCCTGGCGCAGCGCGCGCCCGGACAGCCCGTCGCGCAGGGTCACCCACATCGCGCGGCGGCGGATCACCAATACGACGGCGGCGAGCAGCAGATACAACGCGCCCAGCCCGACCCGTTCGATCGCGGCCAGGTCCGGGGGCAACGTCCAGGCCAGCACGAACTGGGCCACGAACAGCCCGAGCAGCGCGTAGGCGCCGCGCCGCGACAGCGCACCGGCGGCGACCAGCGAGACGGCGAACACCGACTGGGCGGCGGTGAGGAACAGCTCCTCGCGCTGCAGCGGGTCGATCGGCAACCCGCCCAACGACCCCGAGGACAGGGCGAACACGGCCGGGATGATCCCGACCAGCAACGTCCACTGGTTGATCTTCGAGGAGATCAGGGCGCCCAACGCGGCCGCGCCGCGCAGCTTCACCGCCAGGATCAGCACCGCGATGAACTCCGGGGTCTCCGAGGCCAGCGGCGCCACCCACTGCACCAACAGGAACTGGCTCAGGCCGAGTTCGGTGCCCGCCTCGACGAGGCTGTCGGCGAACGCCTCGGCCACGGCCAGGATCACCGCGGCGGCGAAGACCAGCATCCCGATCGCGGCCCAGCGCCGGGTGCGGGTCGGGCCGGCCGCGATCCGGGCCGCCGGCCCGACCAACTCACCACCCTCGTCATCGTCGTCATCGTCGTCGTCTTGGGCGCCGCTGACCCGCACCAGGTAGAGCGCGAAGATGCCGAACAGGATGACGGTGTCGAGCAGGGTCAGGCTCTCGCGCAGCGCGAAGCTCAGCGCGTACAAGCTAGCCACGGCGAGATAGGCGACCTCGACGGTCTGCACCGGCTCCAGACGCACCGCCGAGGTGTCCTCGGACGAGGCGTCGGGATCGCGGCGGCGCCGCGCGGTCAACGCGACCAGCACCACCACCGACCAGCCCACCCCGATCAGCAGCCGGTTCGCGCCAGTCATGTTGGCCAGCGCCAGCGGGGCGTAGGTCTCGGGATCCTGCCCGGCCTTCCAGGCGAACACCACATCCACCGCGTACTCGGGCAGCACCGCGATCAGCGCCAACAGCGCCAACGCCAACCCCTGCCCGATGTCGCGCTCGATCAGCTCGGTGCCCCAGGACAGGAAAAACGCCGCCCCGATCACCGCCACACCGAGCACCACCACGGCCAGCGCCGCCGGCAGCGGCGCCCCGCTGAACCGCAACACCACCCCGGGCACCGCGGCCAGCACCGGCAGCAGCAACGGCCAGTTCCGCCGAACCGACGACAGGCGAGTACTCATGTCGTCGGCCCTTCCCCCCGGGGAGCCCCGGGTGCGTGCTCCGCACCACCGGCGCGCTGCTCGTTGCGGTGCCGGTCGTGCTCGTCGCGGTGCCGGTCACGGCGCCACGACGCCCACACCAGCGCGAGCGCGCCGAGCGTGATCGCGGCGTCGGCCAGGTTGAACGTCGGGAACCAGCCCAGCCACAAGAAGTCGGTGACCGCCCCGTCCCCGACCCGGTCCACGATGTTGGCCACCGCCCCACCCAGCACCAGCCCCGCCGGTAAGGCCGGGCTCAGGTAACCCGACACGATCGCCGCCACCAGCCCCGCGGTGACCACCGAGGCCAGCCCGAGCACCGCCCACGCCGGCAACCCGTCACCCAGGCTGAACGCCACCCCGGTGTTGTGGCTGAGCTGCAGACGACCAATCCCCAGCTCCACCGGCGCCCCCAGAAGCCGAGTATCGGCCAACCACTTACTCACCACGTCGGCCAGCACCGTCACCACCGCGACAAGCCCGGCCACAGCAGCCGGGCGTCGCGCACCGATCAACCGGCTCCGCAGCGACACCCCCGAGCCCGCAGGCTGAGGATCCGGGCGGGACCCACGGTGATCGGACCGGTCGTCGATCGTCATGGGGCGATGATAGAAGTCGGTGACGATGACAGCGGCGGCAGCCCACAACATTTGATGGTCCCCCGGACCGGCGCCCAGTGCCTGCCCCGAGCTGGTTGTTCTGCTCGCGGCGGCCAAGACGCTGCTCACCGCGACCGGGCAGGCGGTCGCGCGGTGCCCGAACTACAGAATGGAGACCCTGACGTGAACGCACCCGCGACCTTGACCGTTGAGCGGCGCGTGCGGCTCAACCGGCAAAGCTAGCTGCTGGCCTACGTGACTGCCGCGCACAACCTCATCGAGGGGTCGTCGGGATCGCGGCCGGTGTCGCCAGCGTTCCGTTGCTGGTCCGGCTGGATCCGGTCGGTACCGGGACCCGCCCAGCTGGCGAGTGAAGGATCGCTACCTCCAGCTCACTTCGCTGCTGATCTCACCAGATCGGAGTGTGTTCTGCGGCCTGCGAGGGATTCGCTTTAGCTCCCGCCGTGCCGCCAGATCTGCGGCAGTGCGGTCACATCGGGTCTGGCTCGTGCCCGACTACCGGTGGCTGCTCGCTGCTTCGCGAACACCTGCCGGGGTCATGAATATAGGCGGCCCCTTCGTTCCTGCCCGGAGGGTCCTGCGCGGTGGTCATCGGCTCCGCCCCCTTCGGGCGTACCTGGTTCGCTACTTGCGTCGGCGGGGTAGCCAAGTGCTCGGCGTTCGGCTTCTCGGGCGATCGCCGATTGCCACCGGGCGGCCAGGTGTCGCGGCACCTCAAGCGGCTCGTGCGCATGGGGTGGGTCCGGGAACTCGGCCTCAACAGCGTCGAGGTCAGCCAGCATGTGCTGGGCGAGATCAGGGTTGTCGTCCATGAGCATGCGAAGCCGCTCCTCTTCTGCAGCGGTGAGCATCCCCGCTCGCAGGTCCGCCAGCTCCTCCCAGGTGAACGGCACGGAAGAGTTGGGGTCCTCGGGCGGTGTGTTCACGCGGCCGCTCCGGTGTGTCTGGTCAGTTGAGGAGACTCGGACTGGCCCCTGGATGGTTCCCGTCTTCTCGACATAGTGCCCGATGGCGTGCTCGGGCCGCGTTCGCCCGGTTGATTCGGCTGCGGATGGTGCCGGTCGGGACGCCGAGGACTTCAGCTGCTTCGGCGTAAGTGAGTCCGTTGACCTTGACCAGCTCGAAGGTATGACGCCACTGCTCGGGTATCTGGGCCAGAGCATCGGCGACGGCAGCACGATCGGCGACCACGTCCGCGGGGTCGGCACCGATCGCCTCGGTGTCGGCCAGGTCCCGGCTCTCGGAGAGCTGGGTGGATCGGCCGCGGTCGCGCTGACGGTTACGAGCTGCGGTACGTGCGGTGTTCTCGATGATGGTGCGGAGCCAGGCTCCGACCGAGCTGCGTCCGGCGTAGGTGTGCGCGCCACGGAAGGCTTTGATCAGACCGTCCTGTACGGCATCGTCGGCGTCGTGGTGGTTCTCCAGCACCCGCAGAGCGACGATCCGCAGCAGCGTGCGGTGCCGGCGGACGAGCTCGTTGAAGGTCTGGGGGTCGCCATCCAGATGGGCTTGCAGCAGCTCGTCGTCGGGGATGAGCGAATCCTCCGCCGGAATCTGCTCACCTCGCGCCCGCGCGGAACGGGCCGCTCGAGTTCCAACTGTGCCGGAGGTTCTCGTGGCTCCGTGGGAAGGCGCCGGTGGGCGGGCCTGTGGAACTGGTGGCGTTTCGTGGGATGGATCGACGCTCTGGGCCGGCGCGTGCGCGTTGCCGCGATCGGGCATGAGCTGACACCTCGACTTATACGATGATCCCCCCGGACCGTGTTCCAGCGTTTCAACTGGACTGAGGCATGAGGGCAGAACTTGCTCTTGATCGGGGCGTTTGAGCAGTTCAGGGGCGTGCGACTCGGTGTTCACTGAGACGCCGACAGAGCAAAGGACGGGTTGAGATGGCTGCGCCGGAGTGGTTCGTGGCGCACCTGGACGACCTCCGCCGGGTGCCTGCTTCACGGCCGGTGTCGGCGCGCACGCTCGCTGATTGGGCCACGCAGGTCGGCGACTCGGAGGCACCGTCGCGACCTACGATCAGCCGCTGGCTCAGCGGCACCACACTGCCTACCGGCTTCCAACAGCTGGAGCTGATGGTCGCCGGCGTTCGTGAGCACAGCAGGAACCCGCCGCGGCGGGTGCGGGAAACGCTGCTGCGGTCTGGGTGGTGGCGAGACGCCTACGAACGTGCGCTCGGGGAGTCCGGCCGGGGTGACACCGCTGCCGGTCAACAACCGCAGATCGTTTACCAGGGGCTGGAGCCGTTCGGACGCGAAGACGCCGATCGCTTCTTCGGACGCGGCCCCGCCGTCGAGGCGATGCGCGACCGCCTCGATGCCCTGCGCCGATCACCGACCGGCGGGGTGCTGATGGTGCTCGGCCAGTCCGGGATCGGGAAGTCCAGCGTGCTGGCCGCCGGATTGCTCCCTGCAGTGGAGAAGCACGGGCTGGGTTCCGAACCTGCGGCAGCAGAGTGGACCGCCACGATTATCACACCCGGCCCAGACCCCCTGGCCGCCCTCGCCACGGCTCTCGACGCCACCGGAGACGCAGCCAGCGACACCGCCCCGGCCGGGACCGCGGACATCCGCCCGCCCGCTGATCGTCCGGTGCTGCTGGTGGTCGACCAGTTCGAGGAGATCTTCCAGGTCGACGACGACGTTCGGCGACGGTTCGTGGCTGCCCTGGTCGATGTGGCCACCTCCGAGTCGGGCGATGCGCCCGCCGTGGTCGTCATTGCGTGCCGCAACGACTTCTACCCCGACCTGCGCCGGCTCACGCCCTTGAAGCCTGCGCTCGACGCCCCGTTCAATCTCGATCCGCTCACGGGTGACGAACTGACGGAGGCGATCAGAGAACCCGCCCGACGGGCCGGGATCACCGTCGGGCCCGACCTGATCAACCGGGTGATCGCCGACGCCGGCAGCGGCACGATCGGGGGCAAACTGCCTCTGATCTCGCACGTGCTGCGCCAGATGAACCAGGCCGGGCCGATGACCGTGCGCGCCTACGAACGGGCCGGTGGCATCGAGGGCGCCGTCGCCCACACCGCCTACCAGGCGTGGGAGGGAATCCAGGGCGCCGGGCTCGAGAACGCCGCGCTCGCTCTGCTCGTTCGCCTCGTGCGGGTGGGGGACCACCGCGGCCAAGACACCCACCACCGCCTGGACAGGCACGAGGTGATCTCTCCGGATAGCGGGCCGACCGCCCGGGCGCTGCGGATGCTCGCGGGCGCGCGGCTGGTCACCGTCAGCCAGGACACCGTGCAGATCACCCACGAGGCGTTGTGGCGAGAGTGGCGGCTGCTGCGCGACACGATCGAAGCCGAACGCACCGACCTCGTGCGGCGGCAGGCGATCGATCGGTCGGCGCGGCTCTGGGACGAGACCGGCCGGCCCGACGAGCAGTTGCTCCGCGGCACCCTCCTCGCCGACGCGCACCGTGTTACCGCCACTCCGGACGCGGGCGGAGTGGGCAGCAGCGAGGTCACGCGGGCTTTCCTCGCCGCGGCCGACGCGCACGAACACCGCCTTGAACGCCGTGGCCGCCGGATGCGGGCGACGGCGATCAGTGTGGTCGCCGTGATTGTCGCGTTGGCCGCGTTCGCCGGCTATCAAGCCGTGACCAAACATCAATCGCAGCAGCGAGCCATCCTCGCGGAAGTGCTCGCCCAGGCGAAATCGCTGCGGCAGACCGACCCCTCACTGGCCGCGCAGCTCTGGCTCACCGCCTACCGGATGCAGCCCAGTCCCGAGCTCTACACCACGCTGCTCGACACCGAGAACCAGCCGCTCGCGCGGCCACTGCGCGGCCACCGTGGGGTTGCTCGCGCGGTCACCACCACCGACTCCACGGTGATCAGCGGCGGCGACGACGGCACCATCCGCGTCTGGCCGGCCGACCCCGGCGCCAGTCTTCCGGCCAGCACGCTCACCGCGCCCGGCCCGGTGAACGCTCTGGCGGTCGTTCCCGGTCGCCCGATGCTGGTCAGTAGTGTCAACGATGCGATCCCGGGACAGAGCGCGTTGCGTGTCTGGGACGTCGCCGACCCGCGCCGGCCCGTGGCGCTGACCCCTGAGCTGCCCAGCGGCGCCACCGAGGTCACCGCTCTTACGGTCAGTCCGGACGGCAGGCTGCTGTTCGTGATGGCGGACGACGGCACTGTGCGGCTCTGGAACATCACCGACCCCAGCAGCCCGCTCGACCTCGGTACCCGGCTCTCGGGCGTGAGCTCCAAGGTCTACGGCAGCGGGCTGGTGGTCAGCCCGGACGGGCGCACGCTGGCCGCGGCCGGGGACGCGGGTACGACCCGCCTGTGGGACATCAGCGATCCCAGCCGTCCGGTCGCGCTGCCCCCGCTCGACGGTGGCACCGCCCGCGCCCAGGCCGTCTCGTTCGGCCCCACCGGGAAGATTCTCGCCAGCGGCGGGGTGACCGGCGCGCTGCGGCTGTGGGACACGGCCGATCCCGCCCGACCGCGGCTGCTCTCCGAACCTGAGGTCGATCGTGCCTCGTCCATTCTCGCGACTGCCATCAGCCCCGACGGCAGCACGCTGGCCGCGGCCTCGTCGGACAGCACGGTGACCCTGTGGAACATCGCTGATCCCGCCCGGCCCATTCCGTTGGGCCAGCCCTTGCGCAGCGGCAGCCCCCGCGGCGTCGGCTCGGTCCAGTTCAGTCCGGACGGGCGCCGGCTGACCGCCAGCAGTGGCGATGGCACCCTGCAGATGTGGTCGCTGCCGGCCACCCGGCTCACCACGACCCCGGGGACAACGGTGGACCTCGCGTTCAGTCGCACCGGCCGCACCCTCGCGGTCGGGGTCCTCGACGACAACTCGGTACATCTGTGGGACACCACCGACCCGAGCGCACCGACCTCGACCGGCCCCCCGCTGCCGCAGGGCGGTTCTCCCCGCGCCCGCGGGTTCAACGTCGATTTCGCCCGAGACGGCGCTGTGCTGGTCGGCAGCGGCGGCCAGACAGTGCGGCTGTGGGACACGCGTGACCCGCGCCGGCCCACCCAACTGGGCCTGGACCTCGTACTGCCCACCGCGATCGGCGGCCAGGGGACCAGCCCCGACGGACAAACGCTGGCGCTGGGCGGCGCGGACGGCGTCACCCGACTGCTTGATCTCACCGACCCGGCACGCCCCGTGCCGCTGCCGGTCACGTTGCCCGGCACACCCGGCCAGCTGGTCGACGCCGTGCAGTTCAGCCCGGACGGGCGCACGTTGGCCACGGCCGGCCACGACGACCAGGTCCGGCTCTGGGACACCAGTGACCCCACTCGCGCAAACGCCATCGGCGCCCCACTGCTCGGGCACACCGACAACATCTACGGGTTGGCGTTCAGCCCCGACAGCAAGCGGCTGGCCAGCGCCGGCTTCGACCATTCCGTTCGCATCTGGGACACGAGCGTGCCCGCGTCCACCCGCGAGCTGGGCCCCCCTCTGACCGAGCAGAGCAACGTGCTCGGCGAGGTGTCGTGGAGCGCTGACGGCGCAACCCTGGCCGCGGCCAGCCACGACAACTCTGTGGCCCTGTGGAACGTCGCCGACCCGACCCGGGCGGCCGCGACCGGGAGTCCGCTCACCGGCCACACCGACAACGCTTATTCGGCTGAGTTCGCCCCGACCGGTCCGGTCCTGGCCAGCGGCAGCCGCGACCGGACCGTGCTGTTGCGCAATCTCGACGTCAACGCGGCGATCCAACGAGTCTGCGCCGCCACCCCCGACACCCTCACGCGCGAGGCGTGGGACGCCTACGTCTCCCCGGATCAGTCCTACGAACCGCCCTGCGAGACTGCCGCCGACGAGGACCATCCATCAAGGGCAGCTTGGTAGGCCGCCGGCACCGACCGGACCCGGTCGACCCGCCACGCCCGCGCGGTGTCCGCGGCCGCCACCGCCGGGACCTGGCCCGCGAGCTCTCGGACCACCGCCGCGTCCCGCCACTGCGGGCCCTCGGCCAGCTGTCTGAAAGCGACTCGCGCCTCCACGACCTCGCCCACACACTCCAGCGGCTTGTGCCCGACCAACCCCAGCAGCTCGCGATATCCCGCCGTCTGGGCTTGATCCTCAAGCAGGTCTCGCCCGAATATCCCGACCAGCCGCGACCTGGTCATCACCGACGCCAACGCCAGAAACACCCACCGGCATTTGGCGCAGTCCTGACACCACCGCTGGGTGCGGTCCGGGTCCTTCGACCGGACCACCACGTTGCAGCTGCTGAACAGATCGTCGTAGCCATCGGTCGCCGCGAACCATCGGGAGATCTCGAGCTCGCCCATCCCGCGCACCAGCGAGAAGCAGCCCGAAGCGATGCCCGCATGTTCGCCCAGCGCCCGGTCGAGCGCCTCCTCGGCCGCCGAGGACTTCGCCCACTGGTGATTCACCTCGCGTCCGCGCCAGAGCAGGTTGGGCTCGTCGGCCGAGCGTTCGTTGGCCATCACAGCCGGGCCGAGGCCGTGCAGCGCGGCGACCGCGGTCCCCACCAGCGAGGTCATCGCGGTAAGCGGGGCGTGACCGGGGAGCAGAACCTGTTGCTTCAGCAGCTGCTTCAGCTGCGGGTCCGGACGGGGCCGGACCTGCAGAAGTTCTACCTGCGCCCTGTCCACCAACTGGCCGAGCTGCGGTTTAATCCGACGAGCGGTCGTGAACGTGGCCGGCGCGAATCCGGCGGACTTGAGGACTTCGAGCGCCACGATGGAGTCCTTGCCACCGCTGAACCCCACCAGCGGCGCACGGCAGCTATCCCCGAGATCGTGCAGCCCAGCGGCCGGGAGCCGGTCTCGACTGTGCACCGGTAGATCGAGAACGTGCTCCATCGCGTTGCGGTGCGCGAACTCCGCGAGGCCGTCGCGATAGAGCCGCCGGGTCCAGTCCGCGGCCGCCGGGGCAAGCGCCACGGCATCGACCGAAACGTGACGCGCCGCCCTGACTTTGTAGTAGAACGTGCCGACCGCAATGTAGAGCAGCTCCAGGACCCGGTAGAACGCCGCCAGATCCACCTCAGCGGCCCCGCCCTTGGGCAGGGGGAACTCGACGGCCTCGGTGAAGCACCACCGCTGCCCGCTGTGCTCGAGGGCGAAATCGAACTCCGCGACACCAGAGACCCGGTCGAAACGCAGCCCGGAGTACCGAAACCTGCTCACGCCCAACCCTTCCACGTGCGCAACCTCCCGAGCAGACCTGGATCGCGATAACGATCTCACCAGCGTCACCGCCCCGTCGCAGGGCCTCGGCAGCAGCGCGGCGGCGGAGCTTGGGACCCGCTTGGGGAAGCGGCACCGAGAAGGTCAAGAAAAATCAGGATCACGGGGAACTTTGCCCCCACACCGCGAGTCTCCTGTCGAACCGCCATCACGGGGGTGTTCGGAGCGACCCGGTTGCGCCCGGTCTGTTGGGCGCGCCCGGCTACGACCTCGCCGTGAAGCGCAACTGCCACGACGGCGACCCGGGGAAGGCCATGACCACGCACTGTCACACCGCTCGGCCAGACTCGACAGCGGGCCGCTCCGTCGCTTGCCTGGCCATCGACAAGGGCAGGCCGTAATGCCGAGGCGCTCCCATGGTCAAGCCACCATGCCTACTGGGCCGAGGTGGCGAGTAGCGCCCGGAATCGACGACGACTCGGCCGACACGACGTCGGCTGAAGACGGCTCCGGTCGGGAGAGAGCCCCGCGAACTGGGTCTCCCACCTCGGTCTCGGACGAGAACCCGGTGCTGTTCTCCCATCAGCAGCAGCCACTGCTGCCTCGACCGATGCCCACGACCTCGTTCGACCGTTCTGGCTCGGTGCCGCGGCTCGTCGAGACTTCTGTACGTCACCCGCCTCACGCAGGGGATCGCAGCCGTTTCGCGGACGGCACGCCCGAATCTTCGGGCCGCCCCCCTGCTCTGGGGAAGGCCGATCAGCCCGGAACAGGGACCGGCTCAACGGCGATGCCGGAGCCGCCGGAACCTGATCCTGAGATCGCTCCTCCACAGCGATCGTTGACCACGGAGGTACCTCGCGTCGCGGAACCGCGACGCGCGGACGGCCGATCCGGTACGACGGCGCTCGCGCCCGCACTGACGCGTGCACGCACTGACCGGGCCCTCATGCGGTCGGTCCGGTCGTTGGAGCCAATCGGTGAGCTGGAGGCCGCGTCATTCGCCGGCCGCTTCGCCGCGGACTGGCAGTCCTGGGACGAGGACACCCCGACCCGGCGGGCAGAGGTGCTGCGATCCCTGCTCGCTGATCCCCGGGCCTGTACCTGGGGGTGGTCGGGCGAGGGCAGGCAGCGCGCGGACTCCCCGCTTCCGGGCCGGATGGAGTTCCGGTCCGAGATCGTGGTGTTCGTCGAGGTCACCGTCCGTGTGACCAGCTACGCGCGCGCCTGCCCTCAGCCCGATCCCGATCCGGTGCGCACCGAGGATCCCTACGGGGTGATCGCGGAGTCGAGCGCGCCGGCCGAGTGCGACCCCCGGTGGGTCGGAGGTCAGGCGCGCTGGGTGCGCATGACGGTCCCGGTCACCCGCAGCAGTGACGACGGCCGCCTGGTCGTCGACCCCGAACTGGTCCCCGACCCGTCGTCTTGAGGAAAGTCATGTCTCAGAACACCAGGCCGTCGTCGTGGGTCGCCGACCCCGGTTCGCTCGCGTGGGCGGCCCCGCGCGGGGCGGAGCCGGAATCACCGGCTCGCGCTCCGGAGCAGCACGACGGCGCGCCCGCTGCCGAGCCCACTGCCGAGACCGATCGGCCGTCCTGGTCGTTCGGGGATCAGCCCAGCCGCGCCATTCCTCCGACACCGGCCGAGCCCCCCGCTGAGCAGCACAGGACGCCGCCGCGGCCGAGCGAGCCCGTAGCCCCGGCGCCACCCCCAGTCCGGTCGGTCGAGAACCAGGGCGCCAGCGACACGCACATGCCCGCGGCGCCAGGGGGCGGAGGGTTCGTTCCGCTCTCGACCGAGGGGATGGTCCGGGTGCGGCGCACCCCGCCGCGCGACGGGTGGCGGTCGGCGGTCTACAAGCTCTCCGGCGGCCGAATCAACCCGGGCCTGTCCGAGCTCGAGGAACGTCGCCGTGCACTGCTGACCAAGGTCCGGACACCGCTGGCCGGGCCGTTCTCGATCGCCGTGGGGTCGATCAAGGGCGGCATCGGCAAGACCACCGTGGCCTCCCTGCTCGGGCTGGCGCTGGCCGAGCACCGCGGCGACCGGGTCATCGCGATCGACGCCAACCCCGACGCCGGCACCCTCGCCGACCGGCTCGTCGGCGAGGATGCGGTCACCACCACCATCCGCGACCTGCTCGACCAGATCGACGAGGTCCGCACCTCCACCCAGCTCTCCGGCTTCACCCACCTCGCCGGTCGGCTGCAGGTCCTCGCATCCGAGCAGGAGCCTGAGCTGTCGGAGATGTTCTCCGAAACCGACTACGAGGCCGTGCTCCGCGTGCTGTCGCGGTTCTTCGAGTGCCTGATCACCGACTCCGGCACCGGCGTCGTGCACTCGGCGATGCGGGGCACCCTCGCCTACGCCGATTCGCTGGTCATCGTGGGCGCTCCGACCGTAGATGGCGCATCCCGGGCGGCCCGCACCTTGGACCACCTCACTTCGCAGGGGTATGGCGAGCTCGCTCAGGACGCAGTCGTGGTGCTCTCGCTCGATCGCTACTCCCCCGACGTCGACCTCCCCCGGATCCGGGACCACTTCCGGTCACGGTGCCGCGCGGTGATCGAGCTGCCGCCGGACAGGCACCTGGCCACCGGCGGGCTGATCGACCTCGACGCCCTCGCACCGAACACGAGAGATGCCGCGCTCGAGCTGGCCGCGGCGGTCGCCGATGGGTTCCATGGGCGCCGCACCCGCGGCCTGGCCTCGCACGGCTTCCGGTAATGGGCCCGAACCTGCTGGTCTCGGGCGCGCTGGCGGCCGCAACCACCCTCGCCGCCGCATCCGGGATCCACCCCGCCGCGGCCCCCGCCGACGACGTGTCCTGCGCGTGGCGGATCACCTCGGTCCACGTCCTCGCCGAGCTCACCGGCGACAACAGCCCCCGCGCGCAGGAGCTGCGCGAGGCCCTCATCGGGGTCGGGGCGAACAAGCCCGGCTTCGTCCCCGCACAGTGTCTTGAGAGCGGCGGGCGGAACGACTCCGGAGGCCAGCCCGACGACCAGTCCGGCGTCGATCAGAACGACGACTCCGGTGGCCAGGACGGTCAGGACACGGACCAGGACAACAACGCCGGCGGCAGCGGGCAGAACGACTCCAGTGGTCAGGACTCGCAGGATTCCGGCGACCAGGGCTCCGGGTCAGGTCAGGGCGGGGAGCAGGGGCAGACCGCGGCAGCGGCGCAGAACTGGGGCGAGCCCAGCAAGGTCGACGACTTCGAGAACGGGATCGAGGGCTGGAGCCTCTACGACGGGCCCGGGCACGCCGGCAACGGCACCCGCTCCCCTGACGCGGCCTCCGTCGAGAACGGGCTCCTCACGATCAACGGCACCGGCGATGGGACCACCGCCGGAATGGCCTGGGGCGACGGGCAGCAGTACGGCGGGTGGGAAGGCCGGATGAAGGCCCCCAAGGGATCCCCGTCCTACAACGCGCTGTTCCTGCTCTGGCCGAGCGCCGAGAACTTCCCCGTCGGCGGCGAGATCGACTTCGCCGAGATCACCGACGCGACCCGCAAGAAGGTCAACCTGTTCCTGCACTACGGCGAGGACAACAGCCAGGTCGAGGGCGACGTCGAGGTCGACGCCACGCAGTGGCACAACTACGCCGTCCAGTGGACGCCCGACGGGGTCACCGCCTACCTCGACGGCAAGGAGTGGTGGAAGACCACCGACACCTCGATCCTGCCGCCCGGCCCGATGCACCTGTGCATCCAGCTCGACTGGTTCCCCAAGGGCGACAGCGAGACCGGCGAGATGCAGGTCGACTGGGTCAAGCAGTACCCGCCCAAGGGCGACACCAGCTCCGCAGGCGGGCAGGACTCCGCCGGCTCCAGCGACTCCGGTAGCTCGGACAACGAGTCCGGCGGCGAGTCGGACGGCGAGTCCGACGGCGGCTCGGACGCCGGTTCCGACGGTGGTTCCGACGGCGGTTCCGACGGCGGTTCCGACGGCGGTTCCGATGACGGCTGATCTCGCGCGAACTGGCCTGCTGCCCCCGGTGGGCGCTCCCGATCACACAACGGAGACCTGACATGTCGCCTCGTTCCCGTAAGCCGCACTGGGCGGCCTACGTCCCCGTCTCCCCACGGCGCCCGGCGGTGCGCCGCTCCGCGGTGGCGCTGCTGGTCGCCTCGGCCCTGACCGGCGGGTACGCCCTCGCCGCGGGTCCGATCACGGCGCAGCTCGGCACCGTCGCCCGCGAGTGCGACGCCCCGCAGGCCATGCGCCAGCTCGCCGCGGCCCGCCAGACCCGCACCGATACCCGCGCGCTTCTGGCCGACCTGCGCACCACCGGCGCAGCGGATCCCCGCGCCGCGGCGTTGTCGGAGGAGATCAGCGGTCTCGGGTTCACCCCCGCCCGCTACAGCGGGTGGCGCCAGAAGGCCGTCGACGTCTCCGACCAGCTCCACGGCACCACCGACCCCGGCCTGCGCAAGATCGCGGTCGAGCTCGCCCGCCACGGCGTGGGCCCCACCCCGGCCGACCTGCTCGACCACGAACCGCCCCCAGAGCCGGGCCCGATCGCCGACATGGGTAAGTCGCTGGGCCAGGCCGCCGACGACACCCTCGGTGGCGCGGTCGACGCCGCCGGCCAAGCGGCGAAGAACGCCGCTCCCAAGCCCGCCGCGACCGGCGGTCAGGGGCGGTCGGAACCGAAGACCAAGAAGCAGCAGGCCGAGCCACCGCTACCGCAGACCTGCCTCGACAACACCGCGTCCGCCGCCACGAACCCGGCTGCACCCGCGGTGGCCGGGACCGCGGCTCCCGCCGCGCCGCAGGCCGCGCCCGCCCCGGCCGCGCCGCAGGCCGACCCTCCGGATGAGCAGACGGCCGTACCGCTGCCGTCGTACTCGGCCGAGCCCGACCCGGACGAGGACACCGCCGGCGACAGTTCAAGCCAGGACGGCTCGGATGGGGACGGCTCGGGCGAGACCGCGGACGCCACCTCCCCGAACGGTGATGCCTCGACCAGCGGAGACTCCAGCGCGGACAGCACCGGGAGCGGGGACACGGACAGCTCGTCGAGCACCGGTGGCTCCGGGTCGGGGTCCTCGGGCGACATTGCGGATGCCCGCGAGGCGATCCAGCTCCTCGGCCAGCTGATGCAGGCCCTCGGAGCTACCGGCGACATCGATGCCGCGGACCTGGCCGAGAAGCTCCAGCAGGCCATCCCTGCCGGCACGGGCGGACAAGACGAGCCCGAGACGTCGCAGGGCGACAAGCCCAAGCCGACGTCGAGTACCGACGACAGCGGCAGCACCGACGAGTCCGGTAGTGCTGGAAGTGGCGACTCCAGCAGTAGTGGCGACTCGACATCCGACTCCGGTGGCGCTGGTGACTCCAGCAACGCGGACGGTGAGGGAACCACCGACGAGGCTTCCGGCGCCGGAGAGGCGGGGTCGGGCACGGCGGCGGGATGGCAGCCCCAGGCCGAGAAGCTCGCAGAGCAGGTCAGCGAGGCCGCCTCCAGCGACCCGCTCGCCCAGGAGCTGGCTGACAAGCTCGACGCCGCAGGCATCGATGCCGGGTCCGGCAACGAGGACTCCGGCGACACGTCGACCGACGACGGCGCGGACGAGTCGGGGCAGAGCAACAACCAGCCGGCCGGGGACACGTCCACCGACGACCCCTCCCCCGCACAGAACGATGACACCGAGCAGAACGACGGATCCCCCGGCAACGACACCTCGGGCGACTCCGACAACGGCCAGGGCGGCGACGACCAGCCCGGCGGTGAACAGCCCGGCGGTGACGAGTCCCCGAGCCAGGGCGGCGACACCTCCGGGGACGAGAGCAACGACGAGAGCGGCGACCCCGCGCCGGCCAACGGCGACACGCCCGCTGACGAGGGGGCCGGGGACAGCGGTTCCACCGAGGACAAGCCGGCCGAGGACAAGCCGGCCGAGGAGCAGACCGGGCCCGACGAGTCCGGTGAGCAGCCCCGCGATCCGGAGGCGGGCGGAGCTGAACCGGCCGCGTCCGGTGGCGACGTCTCGGCGGACACGGCGACCTGGGACAAGCTGGCAGCGTGTGAGAGCTCCGGGGACTGGAGCACCGACAGCGGCAACGGATACAAGGGCGGTCTGCAGTTCGACCCCGCCACGTGGGAGGCCTTCGGCGGGCAGGGTGACCCGGCTCAGGCCAGCAAGGACGAGCAGATCGCGGTCGCGGAGAAGGTCCAGGCCGAGCAGGGCTGGAACGCCTGGCCGGCCTGTTCCGAGAAGTTGGGGCTGAGCTGAGTGACCCCGTCCTGGATCAGCGTGTGGCCGGCCGCCGCGGTGCTCGCCGCGTCGGTGGTGATCGCGCTGCCCGCAGACTCCCCCGCCGGGCCGGTGGGGCTGGTGTCGGGGTTCGGGTCGGCCACCGAGAGGGGTGTGGCCGACCCGATTCCCCAGGCCCCGACACCGGGGCGGGCCGACCCGGTGGTGGGCGGGTTGTCCTCGTCCTCGGTCGGGGTCCTGGTCGTCGACGGCGGCCGGCACCAGTGCACGGCCTCGGTGGTGGCGTCGCGCTCGCAGCGCCTGGTCGCGACCGCGGCGCACTGTGTGTGGCTCGACGACGCGTGGCGGGTCGAGGGCGCCTACTTCATCCCCGGCTACGCCTCCGGGGAGGAGCCCCATGGGCGGTGGCCCGTCGAGACGGCGTGGGTGCCGAAGGCTTGGCAGCAGGCCCGGTCCCCGATCGCCGACGTGGCCGCGGAGACCGACTTCGCGTTCGCCAGCCTGGCCCCGGTGCAGGGCCGCCTCGCCGAGGAGGTGCTGGGCGCGCAGGGCATCCGGTTCTCCACCCCGGACCGCTTCAACGTGGCTGCCTTGGGTTATCCGGCCGTCGGTCGCTATGACGGGCAGTCGCTGCAGGCCTGCGACGGCGGCGCACGCACGGAGGACTTCGTCGGCGCCGGGCGCGACGAGGTCGCCGGGCAGGTGCTGGTGATGACCTGCGACATGACCGAGGGCGCGTCCGGGGGGCCGTGGCTGAGCGGCCCGGACCCGGCCAGCGGGCGCGGGCAGGTCATCGGGGTGGTCAGCGGCGGCGACGACGCCGATCTGGTGTCACCGAAGTTCGGGGCCGAGGCCCGGGAGCTCTACGACACCGCCGACACCGCCGCTGCGGCGGCCGGGAGCGCCGCATGAGGACAGCCAGGACCACGAGGGCACGCATCGATCGAGGAGGTCGTCACCGATGACCGCAGCCGCGCAGTACACGCCGGGGCCGGCGCGCACGCCGCACGAGCTCAACCACGTGCTCGGGACCGCGGCGCGTTCGCGCGCCCCGCATCTGGGTCCGGCCGACAACGAGGCGGTCGTCAACGCCGCCGCGGCGGCCGCGGCCGCCGCCGACACCTCCACCGACCCCGGCGATGACGCGGCCGAGCTCGGGGAGGCCACCGAGCACACCTACGAACGCGCCCGCACCGTGTTCCCCGAGTCGGGTACCCGCCCGGTGTCGTGGAGCGCGTTCGGCGCGGTCATCCCGGTCCTGGCCGGCTCCGCCGGTGCCGGGGCGTCGTCGATCTCCGCGGCGATCAGCGACGTGCTGCAGCAGGCCGGGCGCTGCGCGCTGCTCGTCGACGCCGACGACCCGGCCCGCTCCGGGCTGGCGTGCGCGTCGTCGGTGGAAGGCCCGTGGGTGCAGCGGATCAACCCGCAGATCGCGATCCGCTACTCATGGCGCTCCGACGCACTCCTGGCGCGGGTGGAGACCCACCTGCCCACGATCACCCCGGGCATGGTGCCAGTGCCCCCCGATTGGCTCCCGGATCCGGCCCCGGACCCGCTGCACGCGACCGTGGTCGACCTCGGCCACGGCGGCTGGCGCGCCGGCGCGACACCCACCTACGGGGCGGGCGGGTGGCTGCGGCGCGGGCTGCCCTCGCAGCGCCCGATCCTGGTCGTGCGCGCGACCCGGCCCTCGCTGCGCCAGGCCGAGCAGGTCCTCGCCCGCCTCGACCCGTACGTCCGCCGCGGTGTGGCCACCGCGCCGGTGCAGCTGGTGGTCAACGGGGCCCGCAAGTGGCCGGCCGGGGTGTCCGGCGCCGCCGGGTCCCGGCTGCAGGCGCTGCTCGCCGACGCGCTGTTCGTGCCTTATGACCGCAACTGGGAGCTGTCCGGGGTCACCGACGAGCCGAGCCCACCCAAGCCCGCCGACGCGCTCCGCCCGCTGCTCGCTTCGTGGGGGCTCATCGCCTCCCCGCGCCGCGGATGACCTGCCTGTCTGTCCTCACATCCGTTCAGCACGATTCCGCCGTCGGAGGCGCGTGATGTCCCTGCCCCACATGCTCGTTGAAACGCAGTCCTGGCTGTTGCAGCAGCCCCCGCCCGACGGCGATGGCCTCATCCCCGAGCCCGGCATCCAAGCTCCACCCGGGGCACCGGCGATCCAGAGTGTCGTCAACATCCTGCGCTGGATCGCCGGGGTCTCGATCATGGGGCTGTTCTTCGGCGGGATCGTTGCCGCCACCGCGGGCCGGCTCTGGGATCACCACGGGTCCGGGCGCCTCGGCGCCCGGATGATCGTGGGCAGCCTGGCCCTGGCCCTCCTGTTCGGGATCGGCTACACCGTGGTCAACCAGTTCGCGAGCAGCGGCGGCGCCTGATGCTGGGGCAAGGGCGAAACGGTGCACCGCTGTCCTACCGCGGCGCACCGCCGTCGGGCAGCGGCGGCGGGCGACGGCGGGCGCTCATCGTTCTCTGCGGGGTGGGTGCGCTCGCGCTGCTCCTCGTCGTAGGGCTCGTCGTGTCGCTGACCGGCCTGTTCTCCTCCGATGACGACGCCCCTGCTCAGACCGGTGGGGTCGAGCAGAGCTCAACGGGCGCTGCGCCGCCGGAAGATGCCGTGGCCGGGAGTGGGCCGCAGGCCGAGGCCGCGCTGGCGCGGCAGCCGATGCTCGATGTCACCGTCGACGCTGGTCTGCCGCATGCGCTCTCGACCCGCTCCGCCGGCTCGCCGATCGCGGTGCCCGCACCGCAGCAGGTCACTGGGGCTCTGGTGCCGACCGGGTTCCCGGCCACGGAGGCGGGCGCTATCGGGCAGGTCCTGGAGGTGACCCGGGCCGGAATGGCCGGCGCAGACCCGCAGACCTGGGCGCGGGCCTACTCCTCGCTCGCCGAGCCGGGCGCGGCGCCACCGGAGCAGACCCCGATGGGGCGCAACCTTGCCTCGTTCCGCCGCTCGGCGAACATGGCCGACACCGGGCCCCGGAACGGGATGAGGTTGTCCTGGGCCCCGACCAGCGCCCTGACCAAAGGCGCCACCGCTGACGGCTCCTACGTCGTGGCCTGCGTGCTGGGCGAGTTCGTCATCGACTACAAGGGCCGCGTCATCAACGCCGGCCTGGGCAACTGCCTACCCATGCGTCGGATCGGCGACCAGTGGCGGATCGCGTCCGGGCCGGCGGCCTGGGCCGCTCCGGCGACCTGGCCCGGCAGCGCCGAGGCCGTCGCCGCCGGCTACCGGGAGATCCAACAGTGACCCCGCTGGTGACCGCGCTGATCTGGCCTGCGCAGCCCCCACCCGACGACGGTGGCGGGGGCTCGAACCCGGTCACCGACTTCCTCGGGGACCAAGCGTCCTCGGTTGCCGAGTCGGCGTTCAGCTCCGCGATGCAGGCGCTCTGGGACTCGGCGATCTGGCTGCTCAAGGGCGGTTTCGACCTCGCCGACAAGGTCTCGCAGGTCTCGCCCGGCGATATCACCGGCAACGACGCCGACAACCCAGCCCCCATCCCCGGCGCGGTACCCCCGCCGGCGCCGCCGGGGGGCGCGGAGAGCGCGGTGGATCTGGGTTCGTTGTGGTCGACGATGATCTGGCTGGCCGCGTTAATCGCGCTGGGGCTGTTCTTCTACCAGCTCAGCACGGTCGCGATCCAGGGTGGACGCGGCATGCTGCGCGCGGTCACCGGCCCGGCCCAGTTCGGCATCGCCCTGGCGGTGACCACCGGCGCGGTCGCGATCCTGCTCACCGGCGCCGACGGCCTCACCCAGCTGTTCCTGAGCAACCTGGGCGAGCAGGGCAGCTTCACCGCGATCATGGACAACCCCGCCGTCGCGGATCGGTTCGGCGACAACCCCGACCTCGGTGCCGACGTCGAGGACAGCGTCCGATCGATGATCCTGGGCGTCGGCGCGCTGTTCGGCGTCATCCCCGCCGCGATCGGCTTCGCCCTCCAGATGATCTTCCGGGCGGCCGCGATCATGGTGCTCATCGCGACCGTGCCGATCGCCGCGGCGTGCCTGATGTCGGACTCGACCGCGTCGGTGTTCTGGCGCGTAGTGCGCTGGATCCTGGCCGCGGTGTTGATGAAGCCCGCACTCGCGCTGGTCGTGGTGATCGGGGTGAACATCATGTCCCGCACCGAGGGCGTGGCCGGACTGCTGGCCGGGACCGCGGTGCTGTTGATCAGTCTGTTCTGTCCGATGGTGCTCTACCGGCTGCTGGCCTTCGTCGACCCCGGTACCGGCGCCGGTATGGCGCTGCGCTCCGCCGGGGGGTCGCGCGGTGGCTCGAGTGAGCCGGGCAGTGACGGCGGGACGAGCGAGTCCATCAACATCGCCCGCCAGAGCTCCGGCAGCAGTGGCGGTGGTGGCGGTGGGGAGTCCAGTGCCGCCGGCGGCGAACTCGGCGGCAGCACCGCCAGCCCCGCGGCCGCCGCGGGCCGAGCCGGAGCCGGAGGCAGCGGGGGTGCTGCCGCGGGTGCCGGCGGAGCCGGTGCCGGGGCTGCAGCAGGTGGCGGCGCGGCCGCGGGCGGCGCTGGTGGCGGCGCGGCCGCCGGTGGAGCTGGTGGCGGCGCGGCCGCCGGTGGAGCTGGTGGCGGCGCGGCCGCCGGTGGAGCTGCGGCCGGGGCCGGGGCTGTGGGTGGCGGCGTGGGCGCGGCGCTCGTGGCCGGCTACATGGCCACCAAGGCCGCCGGGCAGGCCGCGGGCGGCTACGCCTCCGGGCAGATGGCCCAGACCGGGGTCGGTCACCCGGGTGCGGCGCCGGGCGCGGGCGCCAGCGGCCAGGAGATCGGCTCGGCGGCCTCGTCCGCGAGCTCTTGGGCGAACTCGACCCCCGGCCCGCAGGGCACCTACGCCTCAGGCGGCGAGTCCGCCCCGATCGAGTCCTCGACCGGCGCCGCAGGCCACGGCGACTCGTCGGGGGCGGGCGAGAGCCCCGGCCCCGAGCCGCCGTCGACCGCCTCCGGGACGCCCGAAGCGGGCCGCCCGGACTCCGGGTCCGCCTCGGCCCCCGAAGGCCCCGGCAACGAGGGCTCGGCAGGCGATAACCCCCCTCATGAGGCCCCTCCGGCAGCAGCCGGACCGGACGGGGCCGAGCACCGAGCACCAGATCCCGGCACCACCACCCCACCACCGCAGCGGCCGCCGCAGCAGCGCCCCGCCCCGTCGGGGCCGGTTGAGCCGCCACGCAAGGAGTCCTGATGAGCGTCGGTACCGACCCCCGGACCCCGCGGGTCTACCGGGGGCTCAACCACAAAGAGGGGATGGGCTGGATCGCCGGCCTGACCCCGGCCCAGGCCCTACTGATCATCGCCGTGGTCGCGCCTGCGGTCCTGGCGATGTCGCAGAACCAGTGGAGCCAGGCCGCGAGCTGGGGGGCCTTCGCCGCGGTCGTCGCCGTCCTGGTCGTCGTCCCGATCCACGGCCGTCCGGCGTTCCGGTGGCTCGCTGATCTGATCATGTTCCAACTAGGAGTGCTGATGCGCTGGTCACCGTGGCAATCCCGCGCCGCCGCCGGACTCGCCGGGGCCCGTGACGAACCCGACCTGCCCGGCGTGCTGAGCCGCCTGGAGTTCCCCGACGGCCCGGAGTTCCACGGCTCGCGGATCTGCCTGATCCACGACACCGGCGAGGGCCGCTGGGGCGCGACCGCGAAACTGACCCACACCGGGGTCGGGATGCTCTCGGAGGACGAGTGCGAGCGCCTGGCGTCGCGGCTGGGGTCGATGCTGGTCGGGATCGGGCACCGCGAGGTCGTCGACCGCATCAGCCTGCTCGTGCGCACCGTCCCCGACGACGGCACCGAGTACGCGGTGTGGCGGGCCCGGCACGAGCAGCCCGACGCGCCCGCCCTGGCCCGGCAGGTCACCGCCGAGATCGACCGCGACGTCGCGTCCGTGAGCGTGCGCACGGAGCTGTTCGTGACCGTGTCGGGCACCGAGGAGTCCCTGCGTCGCCCGGCCAAGGCCGCCGGCGGCGGGGTCGCCGGGCGCGCCTACGCCCTCTACCGGCTCCTGGAGGGCGTCTCGGACAGCCTGCGCGGGCTCGGAGTGCGGCAGGTGACCTGGCTGACCTCCAGCGGTGTCGCCGAGGCGATCAAGACCGGGTTCAACCCGGCCGCCGCCGCGGGGCTGTCGTATCAGCACCTGACCCGCCCGGACCCGGACGGCATCGTCGGCCTGCCGATCTCCCAGGCCGGGCCGGCGCTTGCGCCGATCCCGGCAGCGCGGGCCTATCACCACGACGGGTTCTCCACCGTCTCCTACTCGGTGCAGCCCCCCGAGTCCGGCACGATCTTCGGGTCGCTGGGCCCGCTGCTCGCCGTCCGCACCGCGGGCGAGCGCCGCACCCTGCAGATCCACTACGAGATCCTGTCGCAGGCCGCGGCTGCGCGGGAGGTGCGGTCGAACCGGTTCCGCAACAACGTGATGGTCGACGCGAAAGCCGCGCGCGGATTCAACACCACCGCGATGGACACCCGCCGACAGGGCGGCGCCCGCGAGCAGGAAGCCGCCGTGGCCGCCGGGCACGCCCTGGTCCGCTACACCGTGGCCAGCTCGCTGACCGTGCCCTCGGACTGGAACCTCGAAGACCACGCCGCCCGCCTGGAGAACGACAGCTCGGGTCGGTTCCAGCTGCTGCGCCTCGACCTCGCCCAGGACTCCGCGTTCGTCGCGGCCACGCTCCCGGTCGGGATCGGGCTACCCAGACTGAAAAGGGCGTTCGACTCATGAACCGCATCTGGCACCCCGGCAAGCGCACCCGGCCCGCTCCCCGCCCGGCCGGCACGCTGCTCTCGCAGTTCACCGACCTGTCCGGGATCCCGACGACCCCGCCGCCGGTACCCGAGCCCGCCGACGACGACACCGGTGGCCGGCGTCGGCGGGGCGGGAAGGAACGGGTCAACCAGGCCAGCGCGCCGCGCCAGGGCCACCGCGAGGCCGGCCGCGGCTGGTCCGCGGTCGACGCGTCGCGCCGGGCCCCGACCTACCGGGCCACCACCTCCGAGATCGGTGGGCTGTTCCCGCTGCTGGCCTCCAACGGCGTCCCCGCCATCGGCGCCCGCCTCGGCTACGACACCCAGTCCGGGGGCGCGTTCTACGTCCACCCCACCGAGTGGGTGCTGCGCCAGATGGTGACCAACCCGAACATGGTCGTGTTCGGCGAACCCGGCCGCGGCAAGTCCTCCACCGTCGTCGCGCTGATGCTGCGGATGATGCTCTTCGGGGTCCGGTCCCTGATCTCCGGCGACGTCAAGGGCGAGTACACGCCGCTGCTGCGGGCGCTGGGGATCACCCCGATCGCGCTCGGTCGCGGTAGCCCGCACCGGCTCAACGCCCTCGACCTCGGACCGATCCGGACCCGCTGGACCCACTGGCCGGCCGAGCGCCAGCGCGAGGAGCTCACCGGGATCCTCGCCCGCTGGACGCGGCTGCTCACCGCCCTGGCCGAAGCCCAGGGCTATCAGCCCACGGTGACCGACGAGCTGGTCATCTCCACCGTCCTGACGCGCCTGGTGGGCGCCGAGCAGGGCAACGACGAGCTGCGCCCGATCACCATCCCCGACGTCGTGCGCCAGCTCGCCGACCCCGACGACGACCTGTGGCAGCAGACCCGCTTCGCCAGCCACCGACAGTTCGTCGACCACACCCGCCAGATCACCGACGCCCTGTCCAACCTCGTCGTCGGCCCCCTGTCGGGCCTGTTCGACGAACCCACCAACTTCGACCTCGACTGGGACGCCCCCGTGCAGTCGATGGACCTGTCCCTGCTGCGCTCCCGCGGTGACCAGGCGATCGCCGTCGCCCTGACGTGCCTCGGGTCGTGGTCGTCGATGATCACCGACCTGCAGGACGACGGCGACGTCCGCTTGGTCGTGCGCGACGAGGTGTGGCGCCAGATGCGGCTCGGGCTGCGCGCGGTCCAGGCCGTCGACTCCGACCTACGCCTGTCCCGCGCCGAACGCAAGATCCAGCTCCTGGTCATGCACAAGCCCTCCGACCTGCTCTCCGTCGGCGCCGCCGGGTCGCAGGAGGTCTCGATCGCCAAGGACCTCCTCGCGCTGTGCTCCACCCGGATCCTGCTCGGGCAGTCCACCCGCGTCGGCGACGAGCTCGCCGAGGAACTCGCCCTGTCCGAACGCGAACAGGCCGTCATCACCGGCTGGGCCATGGAGGGCCAGGGCCGAGCGCTGTGGAAGATGGAGAACTCCCCCGGCCTCAAGATCCAGACGGTGCTCTCGGCCACCGAGCGGGCCATCTTCGACACCAACGCCGGACTGCGCGCGCCCGCCGCTGCACCGTCCGTCGCCGGGCCGGCGCGCCCGAAGCTGGTCGCCGTCCCCTCGAGCAGCTCGTCGAACACCGGCCCTGCCGAGCGGGGCGAGGGCCCGAGCACGGGCGCGGCGCCGCCGTCGCGGGTGAACGGGGCTCCCGCGCGCGGGTGACCTGATGGACCAGAAGAAGGGCACGATCGCGCTCGCGGCCGGCGCGGCTGTGCTCACCCTCCTCGCCGCCACCCTGATGATCGGGATGGCCATGCTGACCGCCGCCGTCGGTGGCGCTCTGCCCGGCGGAGGCTGCGGCGGCGACGGCGGCCTCGGTGGCGGGTCCCAGTCGATCGGCGGCGCCGAGTGGAACGCCGAGCAGACCGAGAACGCCGCCACGATCGTCAACGCCGTCGTGCAGCGCGGCCTGCCCAGACGGGCGGCGGTCATCGCGATCTCCACCACGATCGTCGAGTCGCAGCTGAGAAACGTCGGCTACGGCGACCGCGACTCCCTCGGCCTCTACCAGCAGCGCCCCTCGCAGGGCTGGGGCAGCCCGGCCCAAGTGCTCAACCCGGTCGGGGCCACCAACGTCTTCCTCGACCGCCTCGTCCAGCTCGGCGGCTGGGCCACCATGCCCCCCGGCCAGGCCGCGCAGGCCGTGCAGCGCTCCGCGTTCCCCGACCGGTACGCACCCCAGGAAGGCCCCGCCGCCGCGCTGGTCGACCAGTTCTGGGTCGGACCCGACAACCCGGTCCCCGCACCCGCCGTCCCCGGCGCACCCGACGTGACGTCGGT
>NZ_JADQDD010000059.1 GCF_019263595.1 Pseudonocardia sp. KRD291
GGTCACCATGCCCGACAGCACCAGCACCAGGCCCAAGACCGTTCCCGCCGGCGAGCACCGGGCCAGCGCGGAGCCCCCTGCCGGGGTGGCGGAGGTGATGACCGTCGGGGTCCGCGTCGCGGGGCGAGTACCGACGAGGGTGGATCTGCGCTTCGCGGGGACGCCCGAGCAGCAGCTCGGGCTCTCACTCGGTTCCGTGCTCATCTACGTGCCCGCGCACCTCACGGCGCGGACGATCGCCCTGGCGTGGGGGCAGGCGGCGCCGATGGCGCGGTCGCTGTCGCCTGTTCTGCCCACCACCCGCCGCCCGGTCCTGGCGACCGGGCCATGGGCGACCTCGACGATGGTGCGGATGCTCGGAACCCCGGCGGTCGACACGATGTTGATGCCCGCGCGGCCGGGGACGAACCTGCCGACGATGCTGCGGATCCAGGTCGGCCCGATCACGTGGGAGCTCGCCGACGCCGCCGCCTACACCTCGGTACTCGAGGCATGGCGCACCGCGGCCGACCTGCTCGCCGTATACGCCGGGGAGTGATCGGCGGCCCTGTGGATAACTCGGGCCGGTCGCTGGCGCGGCCGGCCCGGTCCGGGCCACGCTGAGCGCATGCAGTGGCAGGTAGGAGTGCTCAGGTCCGGCGCGGAGAACATCGCCTGGACCCACCGCGGCGATGCGCCCGGCTGGGAGCGAGCCCGGTCGGCGACGATCGCGGCGCTGCGCGAGCTGGCCGCGGTCGAAGGCCGCCAGGAGTACCGGATCGGGATCGACGGGCAGCCCGGGATCGTCGTTCCCGGCCTGGACCCGTCCGGGAACGTCGCTCTCGACGGTCTGGACCGCGCCATCCCGCAGGAGCAGTACTGGGCATAGAGCCGCGCACGCCCGCCGGTGTCGGTGGCGGTGTGCGGGAGTCGTGGGGCCGGAGAAATCAGCTGGCTCGTGCGGCGATGGCGGCGAACTTGCGCTCCGGCCGCGCGGGTGGCTGCTTGCGTAGGCGTTGTAGCTCGGTGAACCCGGCGTCGGCGAGGTGCTGGGTGAAGACGTCGACGGGCCAGCGGTAGGCGGTGGTGACCGCGTGGTCGAAGTCGGCGACGTCGTCGTCGCTGTCGAAGAACCCGACGACGAGCGTCCCTGACGGTCGCAGGAGGCGCCGGAACCCGGTGAGGGTGCGGTCGAGCTCGGCCGGGGGCAGGTGGATCGTGGAGTACCAGGCCAGGGCCCCGGCCGCGGAATGCTCGGGCATGTCCATGTCGGTCATCGAGCCGAGCCGGAACTCCACGCCGGGGTGCGTGGCGCGAGCGTGCTCGATGAACTCGGGCACGATGTCAATACCGGTCACGTCCGCGCCGAGGGAGTGCAGGTAGGCGGTCCAGTGCCCGGGTCCACAGCCCAGGTCGAGCACGGGCCCGGAGAGGCCGGCGAGGTGCTGCTCGACGAGGGTCATGTTGTCCTCCTGGCCGGTCTGCCAGCCCCCGTCGAAGAGCCCGATGTACTGCTGCGACATCGCGGAGTACGCGTCGCGAACCGTCCCCTGGTGATCCATGGCGGCAGGCTAGTGCCGCCCCCGACAGTCTGGGCCGGGCGATCCCGGAGCAGCAGTACCGGGGGGAGATCGGCGCACGACCGCCGGCGGCGCCGTTGTGCGCGCCGGAGACCAGCACGACCGCCCGGGGCGGTCGATGAGCCGGGCCGACGCCACCGGGGCGGGATCACCGTCGCCTCGCCGGGCTCGGCCGGCGGTCGCGGTGGGGTGATCCCACGCCGGGTGGGCCAGCCCGAACCCCCGCCCACCCCGGGCGGTCGTGCCCGGGTCGGCGGCGTCACGCCACCACGACCCGGAGGTCACCATGCCCGACCAACATCACGCCCCGTACGCCCAGCCACAGCCTGGCAACCGCCCGCCGCAGCCGGTGTCGGTGCCCGCGCGCGTGGAGTTCCAGACCTCACGCGAGGGCTGGGGGATCTACCGGTGTCCCTGCACCAGTGGCACAGGGAAGCAGGTGGTGCTGCACCAGGCCGATCGGGACGGCCGGATCTGTGAGGCCCCGGACTGGGAGGAGCACCAGACGGTGACGTGCCGGGGGTGCGGGCGCTTCGGACGGTTGCTCCACGCCCATCCCGGCACCGGGGAGTTCCCGGTCATCGGCACCGGGGAGTTCCCGGTCATCGGCACCGCCGAGCTGCCCGGGGAGTGCCCGGAGTGTCTGGCCCCGGCCGGGGACCCGTGCCGCGACCCGTTCTGCCCAGGCCAGCACGCGCCCCTTCCTGCCCGCCACCGGTGAACAGAGTCGCCCGGCGGGATGACCCGCCGGGCGGCGCGAGAGGCTGCAACCTGGATCCTCGCCCGGCTGACGCCGGTCAGGGGCAGCGGCGCCGGTAGGCGCCGCCGAGGTGCAGTCCTCGGCGCCGGTGGGCATCGGCGTCTCACCAGCCCGGTGCCGGTGGGTATCGGTGGGTCGCCAGTTCGGTGCCGGTGGCGTGGGCGTGGTCGCCGGGTGCGGTGCCGGTGGGCCAGTGCCGGTTGGCGGGGTCGGGTCACCGGCTCGGTGCCGGTGGGCGTCGCCGCGGCCCGGGTCTCGGTGCGGGGGCCTCCGGTGCCCGGCACAGGTGGATCGCCCGGAGGTCAGCACAACCGTGGCGGGGCGAGCGTCGATGAGCCGTGCCGACCCATCCCGGTGAGACCCCGTCACGTCATCGAGGTCGGCCGGCGGTCGGGCGCAGGGTCACACCGGGATGGGCCAGCCCGTCTCCCCGACGTCCCCTTCGGGGACCCCACCACGGCCGTGCTGAGGCTGCGCCGCGTTCCACCCGCACCGAGCACCGGAGGCCCTGATGAGCACCGAGACCCTCTTCCGCACCGAGCACGACGCCCGCATCGCCAACGACATCCGGCTCGACATCGCCGACGGTGCCGACGGCACGGCGATCCCCTTCCGGGCGCTGCCGGAGGACTGGGCGAGCGCCGGTCCCATCACCTGCAGCGGCGCCTCTGCCTCCTACGGGCAGCAGGAGCCGCCCTTCTAGGCCCGGCCGGGGCAGGCCCGACCGGGCCCGCCCGCAGCGGCCTCACGAGGCCGCCACGGCCCGGCAGGCCCCGGTCGTGGCTGGTGCACGACGCGTTCTCCCCCCGCACTCGAAACAGGAGGATCCCGATGAACAACCCCCTCGCGCGCATCCGCGCGCATTTCCGGGATGCGGTCGGCGCCGCCCGCCAGGCCGGGCGCGACGCCCGCGACAAGCAGGTCGCCGAGCTTGGCCGGCGCGCCGTCGACGACCAGATGCCCGGCTGGGCGAACCGCTGGCTCGATCACGACAGCCACGAACCCGGCGCAGCGGCCGTGCCCAGCGACGGCAGGGTCGAGCCGGGATCCTCCGACAAGTACGAGGCAGTGGTGAACCGGTTCGTCATCGCCCAGGCCGGCCGGGAGTTCGACGCCGCGGCGGCGCGGGCGGCGGAGAACGGTGACCCGCAGGCCCGGGAGCACCTGGCGCGTGAGGTGCAGCGGACCGCGCGCCAGCTCGTCGAGCTCGAGGGCGGCATCGTTGGGGGGTCGGGCGTGGTCGACATCGTCCAGGCCCGCCAGGCCGCGGCCGAGCAACGGCGCAGCCTCACCGAGCCCACTCCGCCGGGGGCGGGCGTCGGCGCGCTGGCTGCAGAGCGGGCCCGGACCGCGCTGCAGCTGGCCGAGCTCGAGGCCGTCGAGGACACCACGGGCTCGCTGCGCGAGCCGGACGAGGAGATCGAGCCGTAGGGCCCGGCCCGGGCCAACGCCCGAGGGTCGCCACTGCCCCACCCGGGCAGCGCCTCGGCCGGGTGGGGCGCGGGTCGGTGCGCGCGGCCGGCCGGTCGGGTGGTGGCGCTCACGGCCGCGCCGGGCCAAGAACCCCGATGGACCCGCCTTCGGCGGGGCGGGCCTGTCGGCCCTAGAGCTAAGCACGGCCTCACTCAACATCAAGGGCGCTCCGCTGGCGCTACGCGTCGCCTCCGGCGACAGCCCTTCGGGCTGCCCTTGACGTCGAGCCTCGGAGGCCGCGCGACCGCCGCTTCGCGGTGGCGGGGCAGACGCCCGCCACCCTCCACGGGCCGACAGGCCCGCCACCTTCTGATCACCAGCCAGCGAGGGAGTGCAGCCGCGATGAACACCACCGACGACACCACGACGGGCGACACGGCCGAGGAGATGGGTGTGATCGCCGAGCTGATCGAGCGCGGCGCGGTGCGGGGTGCGCGTGCCCGCCTGGCGCGGCTGCTCGACACCGCGGACGTGTCGTCGCGGCTGCTGCTGGTCGCTTGTGTGGAGGCTCTGGAGCAGGAGCACCCGACGACGATGATGGAGCGGCTGCGCACGCAGTGGCGCCGGGCAGACGAGGGCGGGCGGGCGCTGGTCGAGGCGTGTGCCCCGAGCGCGGAGCGTCGTGCGGAGAAGGCCCGCGACGCCGACCGTGGCGCCCGCGAGAACCGGGCCAAGGACCGGGCGTGGGCGGCGCGTGCCCCGCGCGACCTGACCAGGCGCCGCAGCACCCCGCAGGGACGCCGGGACCCGCGAGACGTCGAACGCGACACCACCGCGCGCCGCTACTTCCTCGACCGGGTCGACCCGGTCGAGGACACCGACGAGGCGCCGCGCGATGACCGCCTGGACTACGACCTGGCCGCAGTCCCGGCCATGCGCGGGCTGCCCTGCGTGGCATGCGGAGTCGAGCGGGCCAGCCGCGACCAGCAGCGCTCCCGCGACGACGGGCTGTGCGAGGACTGCCGCGACAGCGGCCGCGCCGGGGTCCCGATCCTGTCGCAGGGCGCGAGCCGCGCGGATGTCCTGACCGCCCGCTGCCAGCACATCGCGGACAGCTCGCAGAGCACGGCCGAGCGTGACGCGCGCCTGCGCCGGGACTGGCGCCACCTGCGCACCCGCGACCGGTTCGTCGTGGCCGGATGGGTGGCCCAGAACCCCTGACCCCTGGACCGTGCGACCCCCGCCCCGGGTGTCCCCGGGCGGGGGTTCAGGCGCTCAGGGCCGCGCCGGGCCACGCGTTCGGCGGACCCGCCTCCGGCGGGGCAGACACATCGCCGGCCACCACCAGGCCGGCCAGGCGTGGCCGCAGGCCACGCCCATCCGCCCCGAGCCAGTGGGAGGTCGGAGTTCTCGCTAGGAGACGGTGGCCGCGCCCTCGGCGTCGGGGTCCGGTGCACCGGGAGCGGGCGAGGCAGTGGCCGCGTCCGGCAAGCCGGCGGCCGCTGCCCCCCGCGCGGCGGTCGCCGACGCCGACGTCGGCGACCGGTCAGGTGCGGCGTCGTGGCCGTTCGTAGTGGCGTCTCCGGCTTTGGCCGCGCGCAACTGGGTGCGGACCCGCTTGAGCGGTAGCCCGAACACCGCAGCCAGATCCTCGGCACTGCGGCCACCACTGTTCAGCTCGGCGAGCACGGCGCGCTGACGCTCCTCGACCGCAGCCAGCTTGGTCTCGGCCACGTCCCGGACGCGTACTTGCTGCTGGTCCAGATCGGCGAGCGCGGTGTCACGTTCAGCGGTGACCTTCTGCGCGTCGAGGTCGGCCGCGGCGTAGCGGGCGAACGCCTCGTCCTCACGGCGACGGCGCTCGACCTGATCGGCATCAACCCGGTCCCGCGCCGCTGCCAGCTCCCCCACCCGGTCACGCACCTCGCGCGGCGCCCGCGCCCCAGTCCTGCTCGCCATCGTCTACTCCCCCGTCTCGCCCCGCCGACCAACGTCGAGCCCGAGGCTAGGTCCTGGGTCCCGCGCTGTGAACCAACGATCAGGCAGCAGCCGAAGGCTGCAACGGCCCGGCCCGTTTGCAGGGCAGGAACGCCGGGCAGTGACCCCTGTCCGAGCCTTCCCGGTCAACTCAGCCTGTTGCTTTCGTCTACAGCCATGGCCCCTGCGTCGCCCTGCTTGCCTCATGGCCACCTGTGTTGATCTTGTTATAGACACTGTAGAACGACGGTCGAACATCAGTGCCTCGCTACGTGCGTGCGGTGCCAGTGGTCGCCGTCCCATCAGGGATGAGATCGGCTGAACGTCGAGGGCCGGGCGCTGGTCAGGTCAGTGAGTCGAGGGCGGCGCGTAGACGGTTTCCTGCGTCGGCGGCGGTGTCGGCGAGTTCGGCTTGATCACCGGCGGCTATGCCGAGCAGGGTGCCGGGGTCGACGGCTTGGACGATGGTGCGGCCGTCGGCGCGGCGGACGGTGACGTTGCAGGGCAGTAGCAGGCCGACCTCCGGGCTGGCGGACAGTGCGGCGTGGGCGAGGCGGGGGTTGCAGGCGCCGAGGATGGTGTAGTCGTCGACCTGTTCGCCGAGCTTCGCGGCGAGGGTGGCCTTGATGTCGATGGTCGTGAGCACGCCGAATCCCTGCTCGGCGAGGGCGGCGGTGACGGCGTCGATGGCCTGTGGGTGGTCGAGGGCGACCTCGACGGTGTGGGCGATCTGCACGCTGCTGGCTCCTTTCGTGTGGAACTCCGGGGTCAGGTGGTCGGGTCGGTGGCTGGGGTCACGACGCTACCGGAATACCCCCGGGGGTACGGTGGTTATGCGGAGGGCAAGTCCACGGGCCCACCGTGGGATGCCCGGGAACGGAGACGGCGATGCAGGTTCAGGTCAGTGAGTTGAGCGAAGTGGTGAGCCGCCTGCGCCGCGTGGAGGGCCAGATCAGCGGGATCATCCGCATGATCGAGGACGGGCGTGAGTGCAAGGACGTGGTCACCCAGCTCGCCGCTGCCGCCCGGGCACTGGACAAGGCCGGCTTCAAAATCATCGCGACCGGTCTGCGGCACTGCATGACCGAGAACGACGAGGGAGTGCGCGCGGTCGACGTGGCCGAGATGGAACGACTGTTCCTGTCCCTGGCCTGACGGGGCCGATCCGCGGCGGTTCGAGGGACCGGCGTCGGAAGTAGGGCACGCCATCGCCGACTACTGACCAAGCACGACGATCGAGCAAACGGTAGGAGATACCCTACCGGGTAGGGAACTATGATGATCGACATTCAGACGATCGCGACGTCCGGGCTGGGTGATCGCAGCTACCTGGTCACCGACGGCGAGGTGGCGGTGGTGATCGACCCGCAGCGCGATATCGACCGGGTTCTGGATCTGGCCGCTGATCTGGGTGTGCGGGTCGCCCTGGTCGCCGAGACCCATATCCACAACGACTATGTGACCGGGGGGCTCGACCTCGCGCAGCGCACCGGTGCGGCGTACCTGGTCAACGCCGCGGACGAGGTCGGATTCGACCGCACCCCGATCGCCGACGGCGACGAGGTCACGGCCGGGTCGATGCGTCTGCGGGCGATCGCGACACCCGGGCACACCCATCATCACCTGTCCTACGCCCTGCTCGACACCTCCACCGGCGAGGCCCCCGGTGGCGCTGTGGTGGCGGTGTTCACCGGTGGGTCGATGCTCTACGGCACCACCGGGCGAACCGACCTCGTGTCGCCGGCGGACACCGTCGAGCTGAGCCACGCCCAGTTCCACTCGGTGCGTCGGCTGGCCGCCGAGCTGCCCGCCGAGGCCGCGGTTTACCCGACCCACGGGTTCGGCAGCTTCTGCGCCAGCACCCCGGCCAGCGGCGCCGATGGCTCCACCGTCGGTCAGGAGGCCAGCACCAACCCGGCACTGACCCAGGACGAGCAGGACTACGTCGACGCGTTGATCGCCGGGCTGGGGGCGTTCCCGACCTACTACGCCCGCATGGGCCCGGCGAATGCCGCCGGCCCCGCCCCGGTCGACCTGTCGGCCCCGGAGCCGGTCGATCCTGCTGAGCTGCGGCGCCGCCTCGAGGCCGGGCAGTGGGTGGTCGACCTGCGCGGACGCACCGCGTTCGCCGCTGGGCACCTGCCCGGCTCGCTGGGATACGAGCTCTCGACACCGTTTGTCACCTACTTCGGGTGGACGTTCGACTTCGACGCCGAGGTGACCCTGATCGGCGACGATGCGCAGCAGGTCGCCGACGCCCAGCGTGAACTGGTCCGCATCGGCATCGACCGCTTCGCCGGCGCCGCCACCGGCCCGATCGAGTCCCTCACGGCCGGACAGGGCCTGCGCTCCTACCCGGTCTCGGACTTCACCGGCCTGGCTGCGGCCCGAGCGCAGCGCGGCCAGGACGGGCCCTTCGTCGTCGATGCCCGCCGCGACGAGGAGCGCGCCGCCGGTGGGGTGGCGGGTTCGGTGCACATCGCGCTGCACGAGCTGCCCGCCCGCCGCGACGAGGTCCCCGACGGCGAGGTCTGGGTCTACTGCGGCTCGGGCTACCGCGCCTCGATCGCCGCCTCGATGCTCGACCGCCCCGGCCGTGACGTCGTCCTGATCAACGACGACTGGCCCCGGGCCGCCGACGCCGGGCTGGCCATGACCGACGAGCCTGCCACCACCGGCAGCTGACCCGCGCTCGCCAGCGACCCCCATCACGGTGCTGCCCACCCGCGATGCGGCGGTGCAGCACCGCGCACACCCAGGCGAATCCGCTCGGGCAACGAGCGAGACGTCGATCGAGAGAGGACCTTCCCCGCATGACCGCGACCCCCACCCCCGAGCTCGCGACCTCTGCACTCGAGACCCCGGAGGTCGGGCGCGCCGTCGATGCCCGCGTTGTCGTCGCCTGGCAGAGGGCGCACGACGGCGACGAAAGCGGGGCGCCGATGGTCGTCGACGTCCGCAGCGCTGCCGAGTACGAGGCCACGCACGTCCGCGGCTCCTACCACGTGCCGCTGGCCACGCTGGCCGAGCACACCAGCGACCTCGCCACCCACCTCGAAGGCCCCGTGGTCCTGGTGTGCCAGTCCGGTGTGCGCGCCGAGCAGGCCCGCCACCACCTCGCCGCGGTCGGGCTGGACCGCGCCCACGTCCTCGACGGGGGCCTGCCCGCCTACACCGCCGCCGGTGGTGACGTCGTCGTCGGCGCGAGGGTCTGGGCGCTGGAGCGCCAGGTCCGCCTGGTCGCCGGTGTCCTCGTGCTGGCCGGGCTCACCGCGGGTCGGTACCTCACTCCGAAGGGTCGGCTGGTGGCCGGCGGGATCGGCGCCGGTCTGACGTTCTCCGCGTTGTCGGACACGTGCGCGATGGGCGCCGCCCTGGCGCGGCTGCCGATCAACCGCGGCGTCACCGAACCGGGCGCCGCCGACACCCTCGCCACCCTGCGCGCCGGACCGCGGGGGCGAGCGCGGTGAGCGTCCTCGCGGCGGGGTTCGGGCTGGTCATCGGCGCCCTGCTCGGCCTGGTGGGCGGCGGTGGGGGCATCCTCGCCGTCCCCGCCCTGGTCTACGGGCTCGGGCTGCCGCTGGCCGAAGCGGTCCCGGCATCGCTGGTGGTGATCGGGCTGGCCTCCGCCGTCGCGGTCGCCCCCAGGGCACGCCGCGAGGTCAACTGGCGCCTCGCCGCGGTCATCGGTGTCGCCGGTACCCCCACCGCGATCGCCGGAGCGGTGGTCAATCCCCTGCTCGATCAGCGCTGGCTGATGCTGGTGTTCGCCGCGATCATGGTCGCCGCCGGAGTGCGGATGCTGCGCGGCACCGACGAGGCTGGCGGGGTGTGCGAGCTACCCGGCGGCGGCGTCGCCTGGCGACGCTGCCTGCCGCGCGCGGTCGCGGTCGGCCTGCTGGTCGGGTTCCTCACCGGCCTGCTCGGCGTCGGCGGCGGGTTCCTGCTCGTGCCCGCCCTGATCGTTGCCCTGGGCCTGCGGACCCCGACCGCGGTCGCGACCTCGCTGGTCATCATCGTCGCCAACTCCGCGGCCGGGTTCGTGCCCTACCTCGGAGCGAGCGCCACGGGCATGAACTGGTCGATCATCATTCCGTTCGCCGGCGCCGCGATCGTGGCCTCGCTCCCGGCGGGCCGGCTCGCCCGACGACTCACCGCAGCCACCCTGCGGCGCGGGTTCGCCGTGCTGGTGCTCCTCGTCGCCGCCGGTGTCGCCGCCCAGACCGTGACGGCGCTACTCACCACCTGACCGCTCGACCGACCCGACCGACCCGACCGATGATCGAAGGAGAACGAACCATGGCTATCCGCGAGACCTCCGTCGACGAGTTCGCCGCCGCCCGCGACGCGGGCGAGGTGACCCTGATCGACGTCCGCAACCCCGACGAGTACGCCGAGGGCCACATCCCCGGCGCCCACCTCGTCCCGCTGCCCGAGCTCGCCCACCGGATCGGCGAGATCCCCACCGGCGCCACGGTGCACGTGGTCTGCCAGTCCGGCGGCCGCAGCGCCCAAGCCGCCGAGCTGCTCACCCAGACCGGCATCGATGCCGTCTCCGTCGCCGGCGGCACCCAGGGCTGGATCACCTCGGGCCGCACCACCGAGACGGCCCCAAATAGGTAAGAAGACACCGCGGGCGCCGGTGACGAACGGGTACGCGGCGAGAGCCACACGTCCACAGGCATACACCTGCAGGAGGGCAGAACCATGATGGGAAACTCGATGATGGGCTGGGCCTGGATCTGGCCGGTCCTGGTACTGATCGGGATCGTGCTGCTGGGCTATGTCGCGGTGCGGCTCACCCAGAACCGCCGCAGCCTCGACCAGGCGGCGGGTCCGCGCCGCGAGTCCCCGCCTGCGCAGGCAGCCTCGTCGGCCGATGTCTCGTCCTCGGCCAGGAGCATTCTCGACGAGCGATTCGCCCGCGGTGAGATCGACGACGAGGAGTACCGGCGGCGCCGCGCGGAGCTGGCATGACCCCGGCTCCGATCAGCCGCCGCCGCGCGATCATCCTCGGTGGGCTCGGTGCGGCCAGCCTCGCCGCCGGCGGCACCGGCTGGATCGCTGCTGGCCCCGGTGTCGGGACGAGTCGGCTTGAGCCCGCCGACACTGGAGCCGAACTGCGTCAGCCGCCTGTCCTGGACAGCCGCGACGGTCGGCTGCAGGTCGAACTCACCGCCGCTGCAGGCGCGCGGCTGGGCGGCGTCGACACCCAGGCGCTGGGTTTCAACGACACCTCGCCCGGACCGACGCTACGGGTCCGGCCCGGGGACGAACTCGAGGTGCGCCTGACCAACCGGCTCGATAAGCCCACCAATCTGCACACCCACGGGCTGCGGGTGTCCCCGCAGGCCAACAGCGACAACCCGTTCCTGCGCATCGATCCGGGCACCTCGTTCGACTACCTCTACCGGATACCGCCCGATCATCCCGCGGGGACGTTCTGGTATCACCCGCATCACCACGGCATGGTGGCCGATCAAGTCTTCGGCGGGCTCGCCGGCGCGCTGATGGTCGACCCGCCACTTGGGAACGGCCCGGACCTGCCCGTAGTCGAGGACCGGGTGCTGCTGGTCACCGACACCACTCTCGACGCCGACGGCCACCTCCTCGAGGCCAGCGCGATGGACCGGGCGATGGGCCGCCAGGGCGAGCTGGTGCTGGTCAACGGCCAGCACCAACCCACCATCCCCGCCGCTCCCGGGGCGACGCAGCGCTGGCGGATCATCAACGGCTGTGTCTCCCGTGTGCTACCGATCCGCCTCGACGGGCACGACCTGATCCAGGTCGCCCACGACGGCACCTTCTTGCCCGCGCCGGCAACGAAGGACCGCGTGCTGCTCGCCCCGGGTAACCGGGCCGACGTGATCGTGCGCCCCACCGGAACCGGCCGTTACCCGCTGATCGCCGACGCCGTCGACCGCGGCGGCATGGAGGGGATGATGGGCGGTAACACCGCCGCCAGCGGGCCGGTCACCCTGGCCACCCTGGTCACCGACGGGCCGTCGGTCACCGCCCCTCCGCTGCCGGCCACCCTGCCCGCTGAGAAGACCGGCGGAGGACCCACGACCGCGCGACGACAGATCACCTTCCAGATGGGCATGAGCGGCAGCGGGATGGGCGGGATGGCCTTCACCATCGACGGCCGCACCTTCGACCCCGCCCGCGACGACCAGACCGTGCAACTCGGTACCACCGAGGAGTGGACGATCAACAACCCCAGCCCACTCGCACACCCATTCCACCTGCACGTCTGGCCGTTCACCGTGCTCGCCACCAGCGACGGCGCCCGGCCGGTCGGGGTGCCCCAAGACGTCGTGCTCGTCCCGGCCCGCGGCTGGGCCCGGCTGCGGATCCCGTTCACCGAACATGACGGGCGCAGCGTGTACCACTGCCACATCCTCGACCACGAAGACGCCGGGATGATGGCCACCATCAACGTCCGGGGCTAGCTCGAACAGCACCACCGGCGCGCGCCCGCTGAAGCTCACGTCTCTAAGAACTCTAGTTTCGCGAACGGACCCGGCAACCCGGGATCATGTCGTAATCGGTCTTGATCTGACACGCCCCGGTCGCTGTGCTCGTGAGCAGCGTTTCCGCAGGTCTCTGGTTCTCAGTACCCGTCCAAACTCGCAGCGGGTCGCCGCCCGCGGTGTCGCGACGCTACTGGTCCGCGCCGAGGGTGATCGCCCTATTGGTGGCCGAGCTGGCGCAAGACCTCGGCCAGTTGGCCGCTGAGCTCGTCGAGCCGGCGGTCGAGCTTCACGTCCAGGGCGCTGACTTTCTCGTCGAGGCTGTCGACCTTCCGGTCGACGCCCTCGACCAGTTCGTAGAGCGAGTCGATGTCGCCACGCTGTTGGCGTACCTGGCGCTCCACCTCGGGCTGGGACACCCGTAGGACGGTAGCTGACCGCTGAGCTTCGGGGGTGCGGGCGTGCCGTCCGGCGACCCTACGGGTCCAGGTGTCGCTGTCGGGTAAGGATCGTTCGCGAGACACCCGGTGTGCGGGTCCGTTCCTGCAGGTCGCGGTTGGAACGAAACCCGTGTTCGCGCCTACGTCAACTCATCGGGGGTTCGCGATACGGTCTGCGGTGTGCGGATCGGCTACGCCCGGGTCTCCACCCGGGACCAGCATCCTGAGGCCCAACACGACGCGCTGCGCGCGGCCGGCTGCGAGCAGGTGTTCGTCGACCGGGCCTCGGGCAAGCTCGCGCGCCGCCCGGAGCTCGATCAGGCGCTGCTGGTCGCGCGGGCCAGCGACCAGCTGGTGGTCACCAAGCTCGATCGGCTGGGGCGCTCGCTGGAGCACCTGATCGAGCTGGCCCGTACGTTGCAGCAGCGCGGTGTCGATCTGGTGGTGCTCGATCAGGGTGTGGACACCTCGACCGCGGTGGGGCGGATGTTCTTCCAGGTGTTGGGCGCGATCGCCGAGTTCGAGGCCAGCCTGCTCTCGGAGCGAACCAAGGACGGCCTGGACGCCGCCCGCGCCCGCGGGCGGACGGGCGGGCAGAAACCGAAGCTCGGGCCGCGTCAGGCCCATCTGGCCCGGTTGATGTACGAGGAGACCGGCGCGGACGGGCGGCGCCGGTACACGGTCGATCAGATCGCCGCCGAGTTCGCGGTCAGCAGGCCCACGATCTACCGCTACCTGGGCAAGCCAGCCGGAGCGGCTCGGCCGTCGGGGCAGGGGCAGCGGTGATGCGGCGGGGTGTGGCGTATCGGCGGCGGACCTCGATCCGTTGTTCGGGGTGCGGGCAGGCGCCGGTGAACCCGATCGCGCGCGCGGAGGTGACGATGACGTGGCTACTGCCCGGGACCGAGCAGGCGCAGGGGCCGCTTGAGCGGCGGTTCTGCCGTGGTTGCGCCCCGACCGGGCCCGTCGCCGACCTCGCGTGCGTGCGGTGTGGAGACGGCCCGCTGGTGGCCGGGGACCTCGCGGCCGGGGACCTCGCGGCCGGGGACGCCTGGGCCGCCACGATGTTGCAGGCCTGGATGACGAGCACCGGGTGGCTGCTGGACGGGCCGGTGTGCCCGGACTGTATCGGCGGACCCGCGCGGTGACGCGGCTCGACCCGCAGGAGAAGACGCTGCTGGTGGCCCGGCTGCGGGAGCGACGCCGAGCTGGTGAGTTGACCAGTGACGCGGTGCGGGCCGTGGGCGCTGATGTTGGTGTCACCGAGCGCACGGTGTGGCGCTGGTTGACCGTCGCGCCGGACGCGACGAGGTGCGCGGCCCGGGCGGGCTACGAGCTGACCGACGCGGACCTGGATGCGTTCGCGGCGTGGCAGCGCAACGTCGCGGCGGTGCACCGCGAGCTCCACGCCGACCGCCCGGACGGGTTGTCGGTGCGCCGGCTGCAGTACGCGTTCGCCACGCAGCTGACCCCGGGTCAGCGGGCGGGGCTGGTGGAGGGTGCGGAGGGTCGGCGCAGGTATGAGGTGTATCTACGGTGGGAGCCGCCGGCGCGGAACGCGCTGTGGGAGGGCGACCACGTCGAGCTGCCGGTGCTGGTACTGGCGCCGCGGGCGCAGCGCCCGGTCAAGCCGTGGGCGACGTTGTTCATAGACGGCTACTCGCGGCTGGTGATGGGGTGGGCCATCTCGCTGCGCCCCACCTCGGCCACGGTGCTCGCCGCGCTCCGCGGCGGGATCGCCCTCGACCCGGCGCGCGGCCCGTTCGGAGGCGTCCCGTCCGTGCTGCGCACCGATCACGGGTTGGAGTTCACCGCGACCGCGCTGCGCCGCTCGTGCGCGGCGCTGGGCGCCCGTCAGCAGGCGCTAGTGCCGATGACGCGGGGCACCGAGCTGACCCCTGCGGTGCGGCCGGAACCGGCTGAGGCCGCCGATCGCGACGCCCTCGATGAGTCGAGTGGCCCCGACGCGGCCGAAGCGCGCCCGAGCGTCGAGGAGTCCCTCGCCGAGGGTTCGGCAGGACTCCGGGATCTACGCGAGTCCGCGCACCAGGCTCGCATCGAGGCCGCCCGTGAGCAGCCCGGCACGGCCCGGCGCGAGCAGGAACGCCAGGTCCAGGCGGGCTACGACGCCCGCGCCGAGGCCGACCAGGTCCACACCGAAGCCGAGCGTCGCGGCCAGGAGAGCGACCGCGAGCAGGCTCCGAACCTTGAGCACGAGATCGAGAGCGGCTACGACGATGATCTCGACTACGACGACTACTGAGCCAGCGGGCCTAGCGTTGCGCCCGGCCGGTGACCCCGCCGGCCGGCCACGTCCACGCCTCGGCCCGAACCGCACGCCAGTCCGGCTCGGAGGTGTACCCGGCAGCGCGATCGCGCTGGATCTGCACCTCGGCCTCAGCGCACGAGCGCAGGTGAATTTCGTCGGGGAGCACCACGTCGCCGAGGCGGCCCCACGGGCCGTCGCAGATACCGCGGTCGTTGGCTCCGACGTGCTCGTGCCACGGTGGATCCACGATCTCGCGCTCCGCACCCGGCCGCGGCTCACCCCACTCCACCAGCAACTCGCGCGCGGCGAGCGCCTCCACCTCCCGCTTATAGAACGGGTAGGCGAGCGAGCTCATCTTGCGGGCGAGCGCGGCCCGCGCCGTCGGGCGCCGCTCACCATCGTGGAGCGTGGTCGCGGTCGGGCCGACGTAGACGTGGCAGTGCCAGCGGTGCTGGTCGAAACCCGGTACCGCGGTCTCGATGACCGCCGCCAGCTCGAGGCGGGCCGGCATCGCGGTGTCGCCATGGGTGATGGCGTAGCCGCCAGTCTCCTGAACGTTGGTGAGCAGGCGCGAGACCAGGGCGCTGTAGCCGTGCCCCCAGGCGTTGAGCTCCGGGCGGAGATCGGCCTGGGCCATGCCATCGAGCATCGCCGACAGCGACACAGGCACGCGGAACTGCACGTCAATCGAGCCCTGTGGCGGGATCGCGGACGGGTCGTCGACGTCGAACAGAACAGCCGGCGCCACGTGTGTGTCGCCGTAACGGCCCAGGACCGGCATCGCGGTCACCCCCCCTCCCCCGTCGCGTCTGGCGTCTGTGGAAGGAGATTGTACGGCGAGGACCGACAGTTTCGGCCGCGCCGGAACGCTGCCCGCGCTGGATTCGCGGGCACCACGCCGACCTCGGCCAGGCACTGGCTGCGACGCGGGCCGCGGGAGCCGACGCCGAGCCCGTGCCGCAGCCCATGACGGGGTGTCGTTAAGGACGGTTTCACCAGGGGCGAAGTAGCCCGGTGATGATCACACGCTATCGTGCGTTCTTGCTGGTCGGGGCCGGGTTTGGGTGGAGGCGTGTGTGGCCCGGGTCCTGGAGCTCGACGAGCTGGTCGAGCACTTCACGTTGCTGCCCGACGAGGTGGCGTTGCTGCGCAACAAGTTCGGCGCGACCCGGCTGGGGTTCGCGCTGTTGTTGAAGTTCTTCGTGCGCGCGGGCCGGTTCCCGTCGGGCCGCTCGGAGCTGGGCGATGAGGTGCTGGAGTTCGTCGCCGGCCAGGGGGCCCCGGCGTCGGATCTGGGTTTCTACGACTGGTCAGGCCGCACGATCAAGGCACATCGTGCCGAGGTGCGCCGGGTGCTGGGGTTCCGGGAACGCTCGGTGGATGACGCCGAGAAGCTCACCGACTGGTTGACAGAGCAGGTCGCGCCGGCCGAGCGGCGCCCGGAACTGGTGCGTGAGGCGTTGATCGGGCGCTGCCGGGACGAGCGGGTCGAGCCGCCGGCGCCGGCGCGGGTCGGGCGGATCGTCGCCGCGGCGTTGTACCGGGCGGAGGAGGGCCTGTTCGACCGCGTCGCGGGCCGGCTGTCCGCGGTGGAGACCGCCCGGGGGCGCGGGCTGGCAGCGGTGGCCGTCTTGGACGACACCGACCCCGGCCTCGACACTGCCGCCGAGCTGGGTACGCAGCCGGGCTCACACGAGTCGAACAGCGGCGACACCGCGGGTCCGGTGGGTGCGGAGCTGCTCGGGCTGATCCGCAGCGAGCCGGATCTCCCGCGCCGCGTCGACCACCACGCGGCGCTCGCCACCACCCGGACGCGCTCGAGTGTCACATCGACATCGAGCCCGGCGCGATCTCCCGATAACCGCGTCTCGTTCGACGGACACGATGGCCCAGCCCAGACCGGTGGCGGCGCGAATCCGCGCGCCCAGGACGGCCGGGTACCGCTGGGGCACCCGACAGGAGCTGTGTAGGCGCTGGACAGCCTCTGGTGCTGACATCTGGACCTCGGGAGACATGGGTCGAGCGGCTGCCGGTCTCTGGGTCTCTCGGCGGGAGATCCTTCAATGAGCCGCTCGCCTGGGCGGGCGCCCGTCCTGGTCCGTCGTCGTGTGCTGACCTCGGACCGCGGGCGCGTCCTGCTGGGTTGCCCGGCCGGGTGCGCGTTGCGCGCCCTGGCACGCCAGCGTGGGGACAGCCGCACCACACAAGAGGTTCCGGCTCCCGGCGATCGTGACGGGCTAGCTAGATGTACTGATCGCGCGGTACCGGTGACGCGACCGCTGGCCGTTGAGGGCGGCGGGTTGGCAGCAGGACGGCAGGGGCGAGCCACGCCGGCTCGCCCCCTGCCGGTTCTCATGCCGAGGTCAGCAGCTGCTGCATCTCGGCGATCTCGGACTGCTGGGCGTCGATGATTGTCTGGGCGAGCGTTTTGGCCTGCGGGTTCTGGCCGGAGGTGAGCTCGGTGCGGGCCATCTGCACCGCGCCCTGGTGGTGTTGGATCATCATCTGCAGGAACATCTTGTCGAATGCGGCGCCGCGGGCCTGCCCGAGTTGCTGCATCTGGGCGTCGGTCATCATGCCCGACATGCCGCTCTGGCTGTGGTCCATGCCGGGGATGTCACCGCCGGCGTTCTCGGGTGCGCCCCAGGCGGCGAGGAAGCCGCGCATCTGCGCGATCTCGGGTCCCTGGGCCTGTTCGATGCGGGCAGCGAGCGCCTTGACCTGCTCGCTGCCGGCCTGGCCCGTGGCCTGCTTGGCCATGTCCACGGCCTGGGTGTGGTGCGGGATCATGCCTTGGACGAAGCTGATGTCGGCGTCGTTGTGCGCAGCGGACACCGCGGCCGGTGGCGTTGGCGCGGCAGGGTTGGCCGGGGCGCTGGTCGCAGGCGCGCCGGAGCCACCGCAGGCGGTGAGCGTGAGGGCGGCGGCCGCGGTGGCGAGCACGCCGAGGAGGGACTTGCGCTTCATGGGGTGAGCTCGTTTCTGGTCGTGAGCGGAACGGATCGGGGCCAGCGCTCTTGCACGCTGGAGGCCGATCAGGTCCGCAGCACGCAGAGCTGCGCGAGCCGTACCGAGGTCGGTGGCGGCCGGCGGCGGGACGCCCGGCGCACTAGCGCGCGGATCCGAACGTGCCGCCGGTCGGGGCGCAAGGTGGGCCACAGCGCCAGCGCGGCCATCCCCAGGACGAGCAGGGCGGCCAGGATCGCCAGGCACAGGTGCAGGATCTGATGCATCGATGACGGCATCGACCCGTGTCCCGCGCCGTGCACTGAGTGGTCGGTTCCCTGCTGCGCGATCGGGTATGCCGCGGTCGCGTCGGTCGTGCCCGCCGATGCGTGGGCGGGCATGTCCTGGGCCGCGCCGGGCGCCGTCGCCGCGGCTCCGGGTCGGCTCATGTGCCCGTCGGTGACGGGTGCGGTCCCGATGAGGATCAGGGCGTGCATGCACAGCACGCCGAGGATCAGGGGCAGCACGAACAGCATCTGCCGCCGACCGCCATCCATACGGCCAGCGTACCGGGGCAGGTCGCGTGCGATCGTGTCCCTCATCCGGGGGTGCCGCCGAGGAACCCGAACACGAGCCCGCCGCCGACGCCGAGCACCAGGGACGCCGCGGCGGCGGTCACAGCGGTGAGCCGGGCCCACAGGCTGGCCACGACTGGCTCGTGCTGCTCGGGATCGGTCGCGGCGAACACTGGGGCGATCCAGCGCAGGTAGTAGAACAAGCTGGCCGCGGTGTTGATGATGGCCACGACGACCAGCCAGGCCATGCCGCCGTCGATCGCCGCGGCGAACACTGTCAGCTTGCCGAGGAACACCGCGGTCGGTGGGGTGCCGACCAGTCCGAGCAGGCAGATCACCAGCGCTACGGCCAGCATCGGGTGGCGGCGGGCCAGGCCGCGGTGGGCGTCGATGGTGCGTCCGGGTAGGGCGGCGACGACGGCGAACGCGCCGATGTTGGTGATCGCGTAGGCGGCGAGGTAGAACAGCAGCGCCGGCAGCGCCGCGGGTGTCCGGCTGGCGACGGCGATGGCCATCAGCAGGTAGCCGACCTGGGAGATCGTGGAGTAGGCGAGCAGTCGCAGCAGCGAGGTCTGGGCGAACGCGGCCAGGTTGCCCAGGGTCATGCTCGCGGCGGCGAGTACGGCGAGCAGCGGCGGCCAGTCGACGACGGTGTCGGGGATCGCGGTGGTGAGCAGCCGGTAGGCGCCGACCAGGGCGCCGATCTTCGGGATCGTGGTCAGGACGGCGGCGACCGCGGGTGGGGTGCCGTCGGTGACGTCGGGGACCCAGAAGTGGGCGGGGACGGCGCCGGCTTTGAAGGCGAGCCCGGCCAGTACCGCGACCAGCCCGACCGCCGCCGCGGCCGCCGGCCCGGTGGAAAGGCCCTCGCGCATCGCCGCGTATCCGGTGGCGCCGGTGGCGCCGTAGAGCACGGTGACACCGGTGATCATGGTGACGCCGGCGAAGGCGCCGGAGAGGTAGTACTTCATGGCGGCTTCGGTGGCCAGGTCGGCTTTGTCCCAGGCGGCGAGTGCGTAGAGCGGGATGCTGGCCAGCAGGAACGCGGAGAATAGCAGCAGCAGGTCGGCCGCGCCGGCCAGCAGGACGGAGCCGAGCGCGCCGAGCAGCACCAGCACCGTGTACTCGGTCTCGCGGCGGTGCCCGGCGACGGTGTCGGTCGACAGGCCCAACAGCAGCAGGGTCGCGACCAGCACGATCGCCCGGGTGGCGTGGGTGGTGGCGTCGACGGCGTAGGAGCCGCCGAACACCATCTCGTCGGGGCGGGTGGCCGCGACCGCCGTGGCGATCAGGCCGATCACGCAGGCGGCGACCGCGAGCGCCCGGACCCATCCCTGGCGGCGGCGCGGTAGCCAGGACCCGAGCAGCAGTCCCAGCACGGCCGCGGTGAGCAGCGCGAGCTCGGGGACCAGCGCGGTGGGGTCCTCGTTCATCATCTCCACGGCGGACCTGCCCCACGCCCAGACGGTCGTGCCCTGCGCTGTGTTGGCGGTTCGCTCGCCGGCTCGCTCACCGGGTGACCAGCTCGTTGAGGGCCCGGGAGGCGGGTTCGATGAGGTCGAGCAGGAACCGGGGTGCCAAGCCGATCACGGTGGCCAGCGCGAGCAGTGCCGCGATCGGGATCGTCTCGCTCGGGTGCAGGTCGCCGAACGGGCGGGGCGAGCCCGGCGCGTCCGGGATCCGGACCGGCCCGAGCAGCAGCTTCTGCATCGCGAGCAGGAACAGTCCGGCGGTGAGCAGGATCCCGGTGACCGCGAGCGCGGTCGGGATCGGTGCGGCTCCGAGGGCGCCGGTGAAGATCTGGAACTCGGCGATGAACCCGGAGAAGCCGGGCAGCCCGAGGGAGGCGAACGCGGCCACCGCGAACAGCCCGGCGAAGCGCGGGGTGCGCGCGGCCAGGCCGCCGTAGGCGGCCAGCTGGTAGGTGTGTCCGCGTTCGTGCAGCGACCCGGCCAGCAGGAACAGCGCGCCGGTGATCAGGCCGTGGGAGACCATCTGGGTCACCGCGCCGGTCGTTGCCAGCTGGCGGGCCTGCTCGTCGGAGCCGGCCACCAGTCCGGCGGCTCCGACGCCGAGCAGCACGTAGCCCATGTGGTTGACCGAGGTGTAGGCGATCATGCGTTTGAGGTCGGTCTGGGCGAGTGCGACGAGCGCGCCCCAGATCACCGACACCACCCCGACGATCACCACGGCCAGCGCGAACTGGCGCCAGCTGGCGGGCAGGATCGGCATCGCGATCCGCACGAACCCGTAGGTGCCCATCTTGAGCAGCACCCCGGCCAGCACTGCCGATCCGGTGGCGGGGGCCTCGGTGTGGGCGGGGGGCAGCCAGGTGTGGAACGGCACGGTCGGGGTCTTGATCGCCAGCCCGACGCCGATCGCGAGCAGGGTCAGCCCGGCATACGGGCCGCCGGCGGCGAGCGGGTTCGCCGCGACCAGCGTGGGGATGTCGAAGGTGTGCGGCTCGGCGGCGAGGAAGAGCAGGATGAACCCGAGCAGCAGCGCCAGCGAGCCGAGGAAGGTGTAGAGGAAGAACTTCAGCGCCGCCGCCCGCGCCCTGGCCCCGGCCCCCCAGCCGGCGATCACGAAGTACATGAACACGATCGACAGGTCGAAGAACAGGAAGAATAAGATCAGGTCGAGGGCGACGAACAACCCGCAACACACGGCCTGCAGGGCCAGGAACAGCGTCACGTAGGCCTTCGGGCGGCGGGTCTCGCGCCACGCGAACACCGCGGTGGCGGTGAACACCACCACGGTCAGGGCGAGCAGCGGCAGCGAGAGCCCGTCCACGCCGAGGTGATAGGAGATCCCCGCGCTCGGGATCCACGCCCGCCGCTCGACGAACCCGTACCCGACCGCCGGCATCGCGGTCCAGACCGCGACGACCAGCGCGAGCTGGACGAGCCCGGTCGCGATCCAGGCGCCGACGAACACCCGGGCCGGCGTCGTCGCCGGTAGGAACGCCAGCACCAGCGCAACGACGGCCGGGGCGAACACGATCAACGACAGCAATGGGTCACCTCACCACGATCAGGACGACGGCCAGCGCGGCGAGTAGGGCGAACCCCACCGAGGCCTGCGCGTAGTACTGGTGCAGCTGCCCGGTCTGCGGACGGCGCGCCCACCGGCCCAGCACACGCGCTCCGTCGGCGAGCCCGCGCACCGCGCCGTCGACGGCGCCCTCGCCGCGGCGGTCCAGGCCCCGCGCCGCCCGCACAGTGGCCCGGGCGGCGGCGTCGACGCCGCGGTCGAGGACCCGGTCATCGACCCGGGCGAGCACCCCGGCCAGGGCCAGGGTCGGGCGGACCAGCAGCCGGTGGGCGGCCTGTTCGAGCCCGAGCCATCCCAACCAGGCCGCGGGCGCGGGGATCCGGGCGCCCCGGCGCCAGGCCAGCCCGGCCGCGGCGAACGCCACCAGCGCCGAGACCACCAGCTCCCACGACGCCGGAGCCGGCGAGGGGGCGAGCACGCCGGAGCCGAACACGAGCAGCCCCGCGCCGGCGGCCCCGACCGCGAGTACCAACAGCACCGGGGCGACGACGGGCGCGACCTGTCCGGTCGGGCGCTGCTCGAGCACCTCCGCCGGCGCGGCCGATGCGGCGGGCTCGACTGGTCCTGCGGCGGGCTGCCAGACGAACCACAGCGCACGCACGCTGTAGACGGCCGCGACCACCGCTCCGGCGAGCCCGACGGCATACAGCGCGACCGACCGCTGCAGTGCCGCGGCCAGGACGGTGTCCTTGGCGACCCAGAGCCCGAGCGGCGGTAGCCCGGCCAACGACAGCGCCCCGACGGTGAACGCGGCCCCGACCAGGGGGAACCGGCGGGCGGCGCCGGCCAGTCCGCCGAGGCGTTTGGTGCCCAGGGCGACCAGCCAGGCCCCGGCGGCGAGGAACAACAGGCTCTTGGTCGCGGCGTGTGCGATCAGCTGCAGCACTCCGGCCGAGCTCCCACCCACGCCGGCCGCGAGGACCATGAACCCGATCTGCGCGCACGTCGAGGCGGCCAGGAGCTGCTTGAGATCGCTCTGGGCCACCGCGACCAGACCCAGCAGCAGCGCCGTCGCCGCCCCGACCCACGCCACCAGCGGGCCGGCCCAGCCGGAGGCGCCCAGCAGCGGCGCCAGGCGCAGCAGCAGGTAGGCGCCCGCGGCGACCATGGTCGCCGAGTGCAGCAGCGCCGAGACCGGGCTGGGACCGCGCATCGCGCCGGATAGCCAGAAACTGAACGGCAGCTGCGCCGACTTGCCCAGCGCGGCCAGCACAATCCCGGCCGCGACCACGTGCAGCCAGCCACCCCGGGCGGCGGGCAGTTCGGCGAGTGCGAGCGACCCGACCCCGCCGGCCAGGGCGGCGCCCGCGGCCAGGTAGAGCCCGAGGTCGCCGGTGCGGGTGGTCAGGAACGCGGTGCTGGCCGCGCGGGCCGCGTCCGTGTCGCGGTGGTGGTAGCCGATCAGCGCCCAGCTGGTCGCGCCCATCACCTCCCAGGCCATCAGCAGCGGCGCCAGCGTGACGGCGGTGACTGTGCCCAGCATCGCCCCGGCGAAGATCAGCATCAGCCCGACGAACCGGCCGGTACGCAGCTCCGGCTCCCCGGCCGCGACCAGCAACACCGCCAGCAGCGCCCCGGCTACGGTCAGCACCATGGCCGCGGACAGTCCGTCCACGGCCAGCTCGGCGCGGATCCCGGCCAGCAGCGGCGCCGAGGCGACCGGCCGGGTCACCGACGCGGCCACGGCAAGTACCGCGATCGCGGCCGCGACCAGGACACCGGCCGGGACCGCGGCGCGGGTCGCGCCGGGGCGGGCGAGCGCCAGCGCCGCGCCGGCCAGGACCGGTAGCCCGACCAGGGACCACAGCAGCACGCGCTCAGCCCTGCAGCTCTGCGGCGCCGTCGGTCATGTCGATCTGCTTGGCCCGGTAGATCGCGGTGACCACCGCGAACCCGGCCGCCATCTCGATCGCCATCGCGGTCACCACCACCACGATCAGCACCTGCCCCTCGGTCCCGGCGGGGGCGAGGAAGTACCAGAACGCGGCCGCGGCCAGGATGACCCCGTTGAGCATCAGCTCCAGGCCCATCATCAACATCACGATCGACTGCTGGGTCAACGCCCCGAACAGCCCGATCGAGAACAGCGCCGCCGCGGCGAGCAGGAACGCCTGCAGGGTCATCGCCCGACCCCTCCCCCGGCCGGATCGTCCGCGGTGGACGCGTCGAGGTCGTCGCCGAGGCGGTCGTAGCGGCCGCGGTCGGTGGCCAGCACCACGGTGGCCACGATTGTGGCAAATAGGGTGATACCGAGCGTCATCATGGTCAGCATCTGACCGCCCATCAGCGCCTCACCCAGGGCGAAGGTCAGGTCCGGCGCCGCGGCGCCGCCGCGCGCGGGCCAGTCAACCAGCAGGATCCCGGCGGCCAGAACGGCGAACGTGCCACCCGCGATGACCGCCGAGCCACGGGTGTTGTGGAACATCGACATCGGCATCAGCCCGGCCGGGTTCATCATGAACATGACCATGAACACGGCCATGATCACCATCTCGATCACCATCATCAGGGCAATCACCACGCCCAGATAGCCGAGCCCGACCAGCAGCACGAGCCCGACCACGGCCAGGAAGGAGATGAGCAGGCAGAACGTCGCCCGGGCCATCGAGTCCACCCGAAACACCAGCCCACCGAACACCACCGCGGCGACCGCCAGCACCCAGAACAAGATGGCGGACAGCATCAGATCCCTCCTTGACCGAGCACGACCAGGGCGACGACCAGGGCCTGGGCGATGGTCAGCGGCATCAGCACGATCCAGGAGATCTCGGTCCAGCGATCCATCCGGATCGTGGGGATCCGGTGGCGCAGCCACACCAACGCGGCCAGCACGACGGCGGTCTTGACCACCACCCACAGCCACCCCGGAAGCCACGGGCCGTGCCCGCCGCCGAGGAACAGCGGCACCGCCATAGCGGCGGCCACCACGAACAGCAGCCACCGCCCGCCGGCGAACACCAGCCGGTCCACCCCGGACAGCTCCGCCGCCGCGCCACCGGCAACATCGCGGGCCACCGGTGCGTCGAACGGGCCCCAGAACGCCATCGCCGCCGTGGACAGCAGGTAGGCGACGAACGCGACCGGCATGATCGCGACGAACCACAGGTCCTGCTGGGCGTCGACGATGTCGGTCATCCGCAAACTCTGCGCGCCGAGCGCGGCGGTGATGATCGCGAACATGTGCGGCAGCTCGTAGGCCAGGCCCTGCGCGACGAACCGGTAGCCGCCCACCAGCGACAACGCGCTGTTGGCCCCCCACCCGACCAGCCACACCGCGGCCCAGGCGAAGACCTCCATCGCGTTGAACCACACGACACCCACCGAGAGGTCGGCGAGCGGACGCATCCCCAACGGCAGCACCGCGGCCGCCCCGATCGCCGCCACCGGCAACGTCGCGCCCCCGGCCCGCCACAGCAGCGCATCCGCGGCCAGGGTCCGGCGACGCTGCCCGACCAGCAACCGCGCCGACTCCCGCAACGGCGCCACCAGCGCAGCACCCACACCGACCGGGCGTCCCCCGGCCCGCGCCCCGACCACCAGATCGAACACGAGAACCAACCACACCGCGCCCAGCAGCAGCACCGGCAGCACCAACGCCCACCACGTCGGCAGCGCGGCGAGGACCGGAGCCGGCTCAGTCATGGGGGTGTCCGTCCGGTCGCGCCGGTTCCTGCGAGCCGACCGCGGCCAGGTCCAGGTCCGGGTCGACGGCGGCCACGATCAGCCGTGCCGCCGCGAGCTCGGCACCGACCAGGCGGCCCGCCAACTGCTGGAGAACCTGGTCCGGCGAGCCGTCCGGTAGGCGGCCATCAGGGGGCACCGGCGCCGAGCCGTTCCGGGCGAGGGCGGCGGCCGAGGCGTGCAGTGCCTCCAGGTTGCCGGAGACCAGCTCGGAGATCTCGACGTCGCCGGCGCGCAGCCCCCGCAACATTCGGCGCAAGGTCCGGGATCGGCGCACCCGCGCGGCCAGCGCCTCCACCCGCTTATGGATCCCCGAGCCGGGCGCCCCGGCCAGGGCGTCGTCGAGCAAGCCCCGGGCGGTGCTCGCCGCCGCGGGCCAGCCGGCGACGCCGAGGAACCGGGCGAGCCCGTCGAGGCGCCGGGCCACCTCACGCCGCGGCTCGCGGCGCCCGGGCGGGCCCCAGAATGAGGCATCGATCGGGTGCGCCGGCGCGAGCACCCGCAGCCGGGCCTCCTGCACGACGTCTCCCTGCAACACCGCATCCAGGACCAGGCCGTGCGGCCAATCGGGCAGCACCGGACCGAGCGGGACGTGCAACCGGTCGA
>NZ_JADQDD010000006.1 GCF_019263595.1 Pseudonocardia sp. KRD291
CACGCAGACGGCGCCGGCACAGACAACGGAGAGAGATCTGATGAAACCGTCCACCGGAACACGCCTGGGGAGTACGGCATGCACGGCGGAGGTCATCGTCGTGCGGGCGCCCGATGCGGAGGTGGAGCTGACCTGCGGCTCGACGCCGATGGGCCCGCTCCCGGCCGAGACCACGACCGAGGTGGGGAAGGACGGCCCGGGCGCCGTCGTCGGGAAGCGCTACGTGCACCCGGCGTCGGGCATGGAGCTGCTCTGCACCAAGGCCGGGGCGGGGTCGTTGCGGGTCGGCGACGACGTGTTGGAGATCAAGAAGGCCAAGAACCTGCCGTCCTCGGACTGAGCGCCGGCTTCGAGAGCGAACCGCAGCTGTTGATCTCATCTGTTTAAAGCTTGCAAGGATAACGCCCATATGTGAGACTCGCCGGACGTGACCGTCGGCACACGGGTCCCCTCGCGGGCGGGGCGCGGCAGCCGCACAGGAGGAACGAACATGCGTTTGGCACACAAGGTCGTGGTGATCACCGGCGCCGGATCCGGGCTGGGGCGCGCCGCCTCCCGCCTCTTCGCCCAGGAGGGCGCCAGGGTCGTCGTCACCGACGTCTCCGAGGATCGGGCGAAGCAGACGCTCGACCTGGTGCACGGTGACGGCGGCGAGGCGATCGCGGTCAAGGCCGACGTGACGGTCGAGGCCGAGGTCGAGGCCGCCGTTGCGGCCGCCGTCGACACCTACGGCAAGCTCGACGTGATGTTCGCCAACGCGGGCATCCCGGCCAAGGGCTTCGGGCTGACGGCGTTCGAGGACATCAGCGAGGCCGAGTGGGACGAGACGAACGACGTCGTCCTCAAGGGTGTCTTCTTCGCCGTGAAGCACGCCGTGCGCGCCATGAAGAACAACCCGGACGGCCCGGCGGGCAGCTCGATCATCTGCACGTCGTCGGCCGCCTCGCTGGTCGGCTACCCGGGCTTCCCGCAGTACGGTGCGGCCAAGGGCGGCATCAACGCGATGGTGCGCATCTGTGCGGCCTGGGAGATCGGCCGCTACGGCATCCGCATCAACGCTATCTGCCCGACGCACGGGGGATCGGCCAACTTCATCCTGCCCGGCGACGCCCCGGTTCTGGAGAAGTCGCACGAGGAGATGGGTGGGGAGTGGATCCCCGAGCACTCGCCGATCCCGCTCAAGCTGCCCCGTCCGCCGCGGATCCTCGACAACGCCTACCCGGCGCTGTTCCTGGCCTCGGACGAGTCGATGTACATGTCCGGTGTCTGCCTGCCCACCACCGACGGCGGCACCCTGGCCACCGTGGCGATCCCGTTCGGGGACGACTGGCGGGAGAACCTCAACGAGAACGCCCGCAAGGGCGACTTCAACGGATGAGCGACCAGCCGCCACCGTTCACGCTCGACTCCGAGCTGTGCGCCGGTCACGGCCGCTGCTACGCACTGGCGCCGGAGTCGTTCGACGCCGACGACATGGGCTACGCGGTCGTGCGGGACACGGTCGACGGTGAGCCGACCCGTGATCCGAACTCGATCGTCAACGCCTGCCCCGAAGGGGCCATCGCCCTCGCCACCACAGCCGGGAAGGGAAGTCCGTCATGACCGACAAGACACTCGCGGAGCTCAAGGACGAGCGCCGCCGGGACTACGAGGTCTACCCGAGCGGCACGATCCAGGACCAGCTCGACGACATCGCCGACCGGCGGGAGAAGTGCCCGGTCTCGTTCTCCGAGAAGGGTGGCTTCTGGGTCGCGACGACCTACGACGACATCAGCAGCGTCCTGCGCCGCAACAACCGTGGGTTCGTCAGCTTTCCCAACATCCCGGACGGGAAGGTCGCCTTCGGGCAGAAGGCCCAGATCCCGATCGAGCTCGACGGCCCGGTCCACGCCCAGTACCGCAAGCTGCTCGACCCGTTGTTCTCCCCGGCCCGGGTCGGGCAGATGGAGGAGCAGATCCGCGAGGTCGCCGTCGGCCTGGTCGACGCGTTCGTCGAGTCCGGGACATGCGACGTGATCCCGCAGTTCGCGTTCCCGTTCCCCGGCACGGTGTTCCTGTCGATCATGGGCTGGCCGCTCGAGGACGCCGACCGGATGAACGAGTGGGTCGAGGCGTTCCTGCACGGCGTTCCCGGCGGCACCGAGGAGGAGACGCTGGCCGTGCGGATCAAGGCCAGTGAGGAGTCGCGCGCCTACATCCAGGGCATCGTCGAGGACCGTCGCGCGAACCCGCGCGAGGACATCACCACGACGATCGTGAACGCGGACTTCGACGGGCAGAAGATCTCCGACAGCGACCTGTCCGACCTGTTCATCCTGATGATGATGGCCGGCCTGGACACGGTGCAGAGCGTGATCGGGCAGAGCATGGCCTACCTGGCCGACCACCAGGACCTGTGGGAGGCCATGTTCGCCACACCCGACGCGCTCGCGCCGGCCATCGAGGAGCTGGTGCGCTGGACCTCGCCCGCCATGCCGACGCGCAACGTGGCCCAGGAGGCGGCGACGGTGGGGGACCTGGAGCTGCCCGAGGGCGAGCGTGTCTTCTGCCCGCTCGCCGCGGCCAACCGCGACCCGAAGTACTACCCGGAGCCCGACGAGGTGAAGTTCGACCGGGAGGCGAAGCCACACCTGAGCTTCAGCCTCGGCGCGCACCGGTGCGTCGGCGTGCACCTCGCCCGGCTCGAGCTGAAGGTCGCCTTCGAGGAGCTGCACCGGCGCATCCCCTCGTTCCGGCTCCAGGACGGATGCACGCCCAAGGAGAACCTCGGGCTGACCTGGGCCATCGAGGACGTGCGGATCGCGTTCGACCCGCAGCCCGTGTCCTGAGCTGCCCTCATCGCGGAGAGGAACAGATGACCCAGCGCGACACCGACTCGGCCGTCGACGACGTCAGGCCGTTCGGTCTGCTCCAGCTCTGGGACGCCGTCGCCGACGCCGTCCCGGAGCGGGAGTGCATCGTCCAGGGAGAGCGCCGGTCCACGTGGGCCCAGGTGCAGGACCGGACGACGCGGCTGGGCTGGTTCCTGACGGGGCGGGGCTTCGGGGCCCGGCCCGGTGTGACGCAGGAGTGGCTCTCACCCAACGACCTGGTCGGGCTGCTGCTGCGCAACAGCCCGGAGTACCTCGAGGGCAGTATCGGCAGCTACCGGGCCCGGTGCGCGCCGTTCAACGTCAACCACCGCTACCGGGCCGACGAGCTCGCGTACCTGCTTCGGGACGCCCGGCCGTCGGCGGTGATCCACCACCGGGAGTTCGGCCCGGTGCTGGCCCAGGCGCTGGCTCTGGTGCCGGACCTCCGGCCGGCCCTCGTGCACGTCGAGGACGCCTCCGGCGCCGAACCGCTTCCCGGCTCGGTGCCCTACGAGGAAGCTCTCGCGGCCGCGACACCTCCGGCCGAACCGGTGGTCCCGTCGCCCGACGACGTGCACGTGCTCTACACCGGGGGCACCACCGGCATGCCCAAGGGCGTGATCTGGCGACTGCGCGAGCTGGCCGGGAGCCCCACCGGTATCAGGGTCGAGTCCCTGGAGGCCGCCGGCCGCGACGCGCCCCGGCGGGGCTGGCTCCGCGCCTTCCCCGCCCCGCCGCTGATGCACGGCGCCGCGGCCTGGTTCTCCTACGGGGCGTGGTCGCGTGGCGGCACGCTCGTGCTCGGCGAGGACACCAGCTTCGACCCCGACCGTGCGCTCGCCCTGTGCCGCGCCGAGAAGGTCACCTGGATGGCGATCATCGGCGACCCGTTCGCGCAGCCGCTGCTGCGGGCCCTGCGGGCCGGAGTCGAGCCGCCGACGAGCATGTCCTACGTGTTCTCCAGCGGTGCGGCGCTGTCCCCGTCGGCGTGGTCGGAGCTCGACCACTTCTTCCCGGGACTCACGCTGGTCAACACGCTCGGCTCCTCCGAGACCGGCCCGCAGGCACTGCAGACCAGCAGCACCCAGACCGGCTTCCGGGCCGGACCGGGCACCTACGTCGTCAGCGACGACCACACGTCGCTGCTGGGAGCGGACAAGCCCGGGACCGGATGGCTGTCGAACTCCGGCGAGCTGCCGCGCGGCTACCTCAACGACGAGGAACGGACCGCCGCGACGTTCCGGGTCGTCGAGGGTCGCCGCGTCTCGGTCTCGGGCGACCGGGCGAGCGTCGACGACTCCGGGGAGATCCGTTTCCTCGGCCGCGAGTCGACCGTGATCAACTCCGGTGGCGAGAAGGTCTACGGTGAGGAGGTCGAGAACGTGCTGCGGTCCCTGCCCGAGATCGACGACGCCCTGGTCCTCGGCCGACCGAGCGAACGGTGGGGCAACGAGGTCGTCGCGCTCCTCGTCGCGTCGGGCGCCGAGCTCACCCGCGACGACGTCCGTGCGCGGTGCGCGGACCGGCTCGCCGGGTACAAGCTGCCGAAGGCGCTCGCGTACGTGCCCGCGCTCCGACGCCACGAGAACGGCAAGGCCGACTACGACTGGGCCCGCACGGCACTGGCCGAGCTCGACTCCGCGGCTTCCACCGGTGGGCGGCCGGCGTGACGGCCTCCGCCGAGGTCACGGCCCTCCCGCTCGACGGCGTCCGCATCGTCGACCTGACGACCGGCCTGGCCGGCCCGTTCGCCACCCGCGTGCTGGCCGAGGCCGGTGCGGACGTGGTCAAGGTCGAGCCGCCCGGGGGCGACCCGGCACGGGACGAGCGGCCCGCGGGGTTCGCCACCTGGAACCGCAGCAAGCGTTCGGTGATCCTCGACCTCGACACGCAGGACGGCCGCGACGCCCTGGAGAACCTCCTGGGACGTGCCGACGTGCTGGCCCACGACCTTCCCCACGCGCGGGCCCGCGCGCTCGGGCTCGACCCCGACTCGGTCGCGACGCGCCTGCCCGACGTGCTGGTCGCAACGGTGCCGTCCTACCCGGCCGGACACCCCCTCCAGGACCTCGGTGCCTCCGACGCCATGGTGCAGGCCGCGCAGGGGTTCATGGACGAGCAGCAGGGCCACCGCGACGGCCCGGTCTACATCCGGATGCCGTTCCCGAGCTGGTGTGCCGGCTACCTGCTCGCCACCGGGATCGTCGCGCGGCTGGTCCAGCGGGCCCGGCACGGCGTGGTCCTGCCCGTCGCCACCAGCGTCTTCCAGGGCGGTCTCGCGCCGGCCGCGCTGTACTGGCAGCGGTGGGAGCGCCTGCCCCCGTCGCTGACCCGGCACACGCTGCCGAAGATCTGGCCCGACGCCGCCCTGAGCATCTTCGGGTGCTCCGATGGCCGCTACGTCCAGCTCGCCGGCGCGGTCGGCGGATGGATCGAGTCGCCCCCGGTGCTGGAGGCGCTCGCACTGGCCGACCTCGTCGATCTCTCCGAGGTCGGGGTGACACCGCAGAACTGGGAGACCTGGGACGCGGTGTTCCGGGCGCGCTCGAGCCGGTGGTGGCTCGACGCCCTCAACGATGCCGACGTGCCGTGCGTGCTCGTGCACGAGCTCGGCGAGTGCTTCACCGACGAGCAGGCGCTCGGCAACGACTACGTCGTCGAGGTCGACGACCCGGTGATCGGCCCGGCGCTGCAGGCCGCCGCCCCGGTCGCGACCACACCGGCCGCACGGGTCCCGGCGCCGGTCCTCGGTACCAGCACGGTGGACGAGGTGCTGGCCGGCTGGACGGCGCGCGAGCCCGCGGGGTACGTGTCCCCGCCGACCGGTGACCCGCGTCCGCTCGCGGGGCTGCGGGTCCTCGACTTCGGATCGGTGGTGGCCGGGCCCTTCGGCGCGCAGTGCCTGGGTGACCTCGGCGCCGACGTGGTGAAGGTCGAGCCGCTCGCCGGCGACCGCGGCCGCGGGCTGACCCAGTTCGCGGGCTGCCATCGGGCCAAGCGCTCGCTGGCGATCGACCTGAAGGCCCCCGTGGCCCGCGAGGTGCTGGAGCGGCTGGTCCGTTCCAGCGACGTCGTCCTGCACAACATGCGCCTCGGTCCGGCCGCGCGGCTGGGACTCGACGGGCCCGGTCTGGCGGCGACCAACCCCGACATCGTGTTCAGCCACGTCAGCGCCTACGGCCCGCGCGGCCCGATGGCGACGTTCCCGGGCTACGACCCGACCGCGCAGGCGATGACCGGGTGGGAGCACGCCAACGCCGGCGTAGGCCGAACCCCGACCTGGCTGCGCAACTCGGTGTTCGACGTGCAGGCCGGGCTGGCCGGCGCGTTGGGCGCGCTGCTGGGGCTGCACCGGCGCGCGACCACGGGGACGCCGGGTGAGGCCGCGACGTCCCTGCTCGCCGTCGGCATCAACGCGGCGTCGGAGGTGGCGGTCGCACTGCCCGCCCGCACCGTGACCCCCTACCCGGTGCTCTCCGCCGACCAGACCGGCCTCGACGACACGCACCGTCTCTACCAGCTCGCCGACGGCTGGATCCTCGTCGACGCCGGCGACCAGGAGCAGACCCGCGCCTTCCGGGAGCTGCTCGGTCCGGACGCCGGGCGACCGGCGGAGGCACTCTCCGTGCGGTCGGTGCAGGAGACGTTGACGGACCTGGAGGACGCCGGCGTCGCCGCCACGTCCGTCGGGCTCGACCAGCTCGACGCGTTCATGGAGTCCCCGGTGCACCGTGAGCTGGGGCTGAGCCGTTGCCTGCGGACCCGCGGCTTCGGCGCGATCGACCTGGTCGCGGGCTTCTGGAGCCTCGGAGCTGCACCGGAGGGCGAGAGCGTGCCGGACCTGGGCGAGCACAGCCGGGAGGTGCTGGCCGAGCTCGGCTACGACGCCGCAGCGCTCGAGCCACTGGTGGACGGAGGGGTCGTGCGTCTCGCAGCCCCCGTCAGCGAGATGTCGGCCTGACACGGCCGGAAAGGACGACATGATGCCGACCCCCGAACGGCCGCAGATCGACTTCGACCACCATCTCTCCGAGTTCGGGCAGGACGCGGACGAGAAGTTCGCGCGGCTGCGCACGACCTGCCCGATGGGGTACACGCAGGCCCACGGCGGGTACTGGGTCGCCTCGACCTACGAGAACGCCCGGCGGGTCCTCAGCGACACGGAGAGCTTCACCGTCGAGAAGAGCGCCGACGGGCTGCGCGGCGGCAAGCTCATCCCGACGGCGCCGCACGCGCCCGCCATCCTGCCCGGCAGCCTGGACGGCCCGGCCCACGACCGGCTGCGCGCGCCACTGCGTGCGGTCTTCGCCAAGCGCAACATCGAGCAGAACGTCGCACCGATCGCCCGCCGGGTGGCCGAGCGCCTGCTCGACGACCTCGTCGGGCAGGACGAGTTCGACTTCGCCCACGCCTACAGCTTCCGCCTGACCGTGGCGACGATCTTCGAGTTCGTCGGGCTGGACGAGGTCGAGGACCCGGAGAAGTTCATCCTCATGCTCGAGGACGCCTTCGCGATCGACCCCGAGGCCGGCGGCGACCGGGACGCGCTCGCCTCGTCGACGTCGCGGCAGTTCGCCGACGCGTCGGAGCTGGTGCGCGGGGTCGTGCGCCGCCGGACCGCCGAGCCGCGCGACGACCTCCTCTCGCGCATGGTCGACCCGGCATCCGGCCTGACCGAGGACGAGACGGTCAACCTCGCCCTCTCGATGATCCTGGGCGGCGTCCGCACCACCGCCGCGTCCATGGACAACATCCTCGTGCACCTCGACACCCATCCCGACCTGCGCGAACGGCTGATCGCGGAGCCGGGGCGCATCCCGGACGCCGTCGGCGAGCTGACGAGGCTCGCCGCCGTCACCCCGCTGGTGGCGCGCACCGCGGTCACCGACCAGGACTTCGGGGACGTCCACATCCATGCCGGGGACCGGGTGGCGGCGCTGATCTGCTCGGCCAACCGCGACGAGGACCGGTTCCCCGCCGCCACCGAGGTGCAGCTGGACCGCCGCGGCGGGCTGCACCTGTCGTTCGGTGTCGGCACCCACTACTGCCTGGGGATCTGGCTGGCGCACATGGAGCTGCGCGTCGCCGTGGAGGCCCTCCTCGCGCGGATGCCCGGCTTCGCCGTCGTCCACGAGCGGGTCCGCCGGTACGCGCTCGTGGGGGTCAACAACGGGTTCTCCGCACTCCCGGTCCGCCCGCGCGGCTGACCGGGGAGCGCGGGCGCGGCGCTCAGCCCCGCGCGAGGGTGAACAGCCTGCGGTCGTTCTCGGCCACGACCGATCCGGTCCGTCCGACGGGGTCGCCGCCGGGGTCGACGAGAGCCTCGAGCGTCGAGGTGTCCGAGCGGGAGACACGGACTCCCACCCGGTCTCCCCGAGGCGATCGGCCGATGACGTAACCGCGGGCGGGCTCGCCCTCGCGGTCGAACTCGACGGTGTACGTCTCGATCTCCAGAGGCCCGACGTAGGCGTCGTCGACGGTGACCGGGCCGTGTTCCGGGGCGGCCGCCGAGGACCACCGGAAGCCCTCGGGTGCGGGCTCCTGGCCCAGGACCACGGAGGCGTGCTTGGTGAGGTACTCGCCGTTGGCGTACACCAGCCCCGTGCCTCCCGACCCCCGCAGCCTGCGGACCACCGCGACCAGGGCGTGCGCCGAGTAGTTGTTGTGTGCCCCGCCGAACGAGGTCAGGCCTCCGGTCGCCGACAGCGCGGCGTCGCGGTCCAGCCCCAGGTGCAGCGCCCCCAGCTTCGGAACGACCGGGAAACAGCTGTAGAGGTCCACGACGTCGAGCTCGTCGGCGGTCGTCCCGGCCTGCTCGAGCGCGGCGTCGAGGCTGCGTCCGAGCCCGGCGGAGCCGCCGTAGGAGTCGCGCTCCAGGACGTCCTCGCAGTCCTCGTCGAGGGCCGCCGCATGCAGGTACACCCGCTGTTGCGGCGCGACCCCGAGCCGGTCCGCGGCCGCGGGGCTGGCCAGGATCAGCGCCGCACCCTGGTCGACGCGGTTGAGGGCGTTCATCCGCAGCGGGTACGGAAAGCAGATCATCCGGTTCTTCGGTCCGGTCCCGGAGACCTGGTCGGCGCTGACCGGTTCCCGGTTCCATGCCGCCTCGTTCGCCGCGGCGACCTCGCTGAACCCGGCGTACATCGACGCCGACCAGGCCTGCGACTCGGCGAAGCTCTGGCCGAGGTCGTGGCGCAGCCGGTTCTCCCACAGCGGGTAGATCCGGGTCGGGCCGACCAGTCCCAGGTCCCACATCCGCTCGGTGCCCCCGGTCGCGCGGGAGAACCCGCCGGGGCCGCCCGGGGAGTGGCTCCACCCCTCGGCGCGCGCGGGCTCCTTCGCGGCGCCGAGCAGCTCCAGGGAGGATTGGGCCTCGCCTCCGCAGACGACGGCGAGCTCGGACTCGCCCGCGGCGATCGCACCGGCCAACCGGGTGAGCACCGCGACGGGCTGGTGGCCGCCCGCCTCCGACACGTGGGTCGCGGCGCCCGGGGCGCCGATCGCGGCGGCGACGGAGCCGGCGAGGTCGTCGTAGCTCCACGAGACGACCTGCACGACGCCGACCGCGTCGACGGCCGACAACGCGGAGACCGCGATCCCGGCGTCGTCCGCGGCGCCGGCGACCGCGCTCCGGATCAGCTCGAGCGGCTCGAGCGCTCTGGCCGGCTCCTTCTCGCGGTTGTTGCGGAGCTGGCCGACACCGATGACGACGACCTGGCCGGCCGACTGCTCGTCACGATCTTCCGGGACTCCCACCGCATCTCCTTCATACGGTTCGGCGCCATCACCGAACCGGTCTCGTCCGTTCGCCAGGGGTGTCGTGGCGGTCCGGGGCGCGCTCTCAGAGATCGATCCGGAGGCCCGGACCGGCGGCTCGCGAGACACAGATCATCATCGTCTCGCCCGCCTCCTGCTCCGCCGGCGTGAGCAGGGAGTCGCGATGGTCCACGACACCGGAGACGACCACCGTCTCGCAGGTCCCGCACGTGCCCTCACCGCACGACGACGGCGCGTCGACACCGGCGTCGGTCGCGACGTCGAGGATCGACCGGCCCGCAGGGACGACAAGGGTCATCCCGGACCGGGCGAGCTCGACCTCGAACGACTGCTCGTCGGCCGGCTCGTCGAGCGACTTCGGCGTGAACCGCTCCAGGCGCAGGGAGCCCGGCGGCCAGGACCGCGTCAGCTCGGTGACCGCGTCGAGCAACGGCTCCGGCCCGCATGCGTAGACCAGCGTGTCCTCGCGCGGCTCGGCCAGCACCGAGGGCAGGTCCAGCAGGCCGTGGGTGTCCTGCGGTGCGACGGTCACCCGGTCGCCTCCGAGCAGGAGCAGCTCCTCGCGGAACGCCATGCTCGTCGTCGTGCGGCCGCCGTAGAGCAACGTCCACCCGGCTCCCGCCCTCTCGGCCCGGCCGATCATCGGTATCACCGGGGTGATGCCGATGCCACCGGCGACGAAGACGTAGCGGGGTGCGGGTTCGAGCTCGAAGTGGTTGCGCGGGCCGCGCGCCACGACCTCGGCCCCGACGTGCAGCTTGTCGTGCACGAACCGCGAACCGCCGCGACCGTCCGCCTCGAGCAGGACACCGATCCGCCACGTGCCGGGCTCGTCCGGGTCGCCGCAGAGCGAGTACTGCCGGGCCAGTTCGGGGGCGAGCATCAGGTCGATGTGTGCGCCCGGCTCCCACACCGGCAGCGGCGCTCCGTCGACCGCCCGGAGGTCGACGACCGTGACGCCGTCGGCGGCCTCGACCCGCCGGGTGACCACCACGGTGACGTCGACCTCGTCGTGGGTACTGCGCACGTCTCCTCCTCGGGGCCGGAGGTCCCCTGCTCCCGTACGTCGTTGACGGGGCCGGGCGCCGATCCTACCATCTACACAATCTTTGTAAATATTAATGAGTCGACAGGAGAGGTCCGGGACATGGCGGAGGTTGCACGGCTCGACCTGCAGGACCGGGTCGCGTTCATCACCGGTGCGGGGCGCGGTCAGGGGCGTTCGCACGCGGTCACGCTGGCCGAGGCGGGGGCCGCGATCGTCGCGGTGGACGTGTGCGCCCCGATCCCGACCGTGCCCTACGCCCTGGCCACCGAGGAGGACCTCGCGGAGACCGCCCGGCTGGTCGAGAAGGCCGGCGGCCGCTGCCTCACCCGCGTCGCCGACGTGCGGCACCGCCACGAGCTGGTCGCTGCGGTCGACGAGGCGATGGCGACCTTCGGGCGGCTCGACGTGGTCGTCGCGAACGCCGGGGTCGCGCAGGGGCTGCCCGAGTCCGAGACGGCGACGATCGACGAGATCTGGGCCGACTACGTGGCCATCAACCTCACCGGCACCTGGAACACGCTGCAGGCCACCCGGTCCGCGGTCGTGGACGGTGGCCGCGGCGGGTCGATCATCATCATCAGCTCGACCTCCGGGTTGAAGGGGATGTCGCGCGGCGACGTCCGGTCCGACGCCTACACCACGACCAAACACGGCCTGGTCGGTCTGATGCGCGCCTATGCGAACGACCTCGGCCCGGCCGGAGTGCGGGTCAACACGATCCATCCCACCGCGGTCGCCACACCGATGGTCGACAACCCCGCGATGAGGGCCTGGGTCGAGGTCAACGTCAAGCGGGTCGCGGGCGGGTTCTCCGACGCGATGCACCGGGGCCGCGTCGACGCCCAGGACATCTCCGACGCGGTGCTGTGGCTGGCCTCCGACCGGTCGCGGTCGGTCACCGGCGTGACTCTCCCGGTCGACGCGGGATTCGTCATCGCCTGACCGAATAGCATCAATACTTGTAAAGATTACGTCTCTGTGTCAGGCTGCTTAGGAGCAGCCGTGCATGTGGGCGTCGACGACGGAGGTGTGAGGGTGGAGTTCTCGGACTCCGAGCGCAGCGCTGCGCTGCGGGAAGAGCTGCGGGCGCTGGTGCGTGAGCACGTACCGCCGACGTTCCTGGGCGCCTTCACGAAGAATCCCCAGGATCTCGAGCTCGCGCAGTCGTTCTGCCGGACCCTGGCGGAGAAGGGGCAGCTGACCCCGGCGTGGCCGGCCGAGTTCGGTGGCTACGACGCGACCCCGTGGGAGCAGACGGTCGTCCGTGAGGAGATGTGGGCGCACTTCGAGCCACGTGGTGCCCAGTACATGGGCGTCAACTGGGTCGGTCCCGCACTCATGCGGTTCGGTACCGAGCAGCAGAAGGCCGAGCACCTCGGCCGGATCGCCGCCGGGACGGTCATCTGGTGCCAGGGGTTCTCCGAACCCGAGGCCGGTTCCGACCTCGCATCGCTGCGTACAGCCGCCGTCCCGGACGGCGACGGGTGGCGGATCGACGGGCAGAAGGTCTGGACGTCCTACGCGACGATGGCGGACTGGTGTTTCCTGCTGACGCGGACCAACCGGGACGCGGCGAAGCACAAGGGGATCACCATCTTCCTGGTGCCGATGGACCGTCCCGGCATCAAGGTCGTGCCGATCGATGCGATGGTCGGGCCGCACCATCTCAACGAGGTCTTCTTCGAGGGCGTCCCGGTCACGCAGGCCGACGTCCTCGGCGAGGTCGACGCGGGCTGGTCGATCGTGCGCGAGGCACTCGCCTTCGAGCGGGTCGGCATCGCCCGCTACGCCCGCTGCGACCGCCTGCTCAACGCCGCGCCCGCCGCGCTCGGTGACCGCTGGGCCACCCTGCCCGACGAGCTCAAGCAGCGCTGGGTGACCGCGCTCATCCGGGTCCGCGAGGCTCGGCTGCTGGCCTACCGCGTGATCGACCTCGTCGAGACCGGCACGGTCGACCCGGCCGACACCGCGGCGTACCGCATCGCGGCGACGCAGACCGACCAGGAGGTCGCGGAGGTCCTGATGGACATGGTCGAGGAACGGGCGGTGGGAGCCTCCGATCCCGCCGACCTGTTCGCCCGCGCCGTCGACGACCACTGGCGCTACGCCCAGGCGGCCACGGTCGCCTCCGGAAGCATCGAGGTGCAGCGGCTGCTGCTGTCCCGGTCGCTGCTGAAGACGAAGTAGAGACGGTGCGATGAAGACACAGCTGACCGAGGACGCGCTCGAGCTCGAGCGCGTCATGGACACCGCCCTGCGCAGGCTGGGCGGGGTGGACCTGGCCAGAGCCGCCGAGGCCGGCGCCGGCGTCGCGGACGTCACCGCGGTGCTGGGCCAGCTCGACGTGTGGGACCTGCGTCCGCGAACCTCGCCCGGCGACGGTGAGATGGCCGCGGCCGTGTGCCGGGCGGCCGGGCGGGTGGCGCTGCCCTACCCGGTCGCGGAGCGCCTGGCCGCCGACCCCGACGAGGGGTTCGACGCGATCGCGGTGGCCACCGGCCCGGCGCGGGTCAACCTGGTCGGCGTGGTCCCGGACCTGCGCTGGGCCGTCTCCGACGGGGTCGGCTCCCGCGCACCGGTGGTCTCGGTGGGTCCGGCGTTGGGGACCAAGCTGGGTGCCCTGGTCAGCGAGGTGGAGCTGGGGGAGTCCGAGCCCGACGGGTCCGCGCGGCTGGCGTTGCTGCTGCCCTGCTGGACGCTGCTCGGGATGCTGGAGACCGCCCTCGCGGTGACTCGCCGGCACATGCTCGACCGCAGGCAGTTCGACCAGCCGATCGCCTCGTTCCAGGCCCTGCAGTTCCGCCTGGCCGACACCACGACGTCGTTCCAGGCCTTCGAGGAGCTGACCAAGTACACCCTGTGGTCGGTGCTGTCGCAGCAGCCCGGTGCCGCCGTCGACGTCCTCGCGTGCCGGGTGGCGGCACTCGAGGTCGCGGAGACGGTCTTCCGCACCTCACACCAGATGCACGGTGCGGTGGGCTTCTGCGACGAGGTCGACCTGAGCTGGCTCTCGCGGTACAGCCAGCCGATCCGGCGGCTGCCCTGGGGGTTGTCCCAGACCCGGTCACGGCTGCTGCAGACCATGACCGACGTCCCGTTCACCGGCCTCCACGGCGACGGCCTGGTCGGTTCCGCGAACCAGTCGCTGACCCGATAACGACCCGTCCCCGTCCGATCCGTCCTGGAGCGCGTCACCGTGAACCTGACCCTGCTGCTCGACATGACAGCCGACACCTTCGGAGACCGGGTCGCAGTCGGTCCGGCCACCTCGGGCGCCAGCTATGCGCAGGTCAGGGACACGGGGGCGCGGATCGCCCGCGCCCTCGCCGGGCGGGGCGCCGCGCGACTCGTGCTGGCCGCCGAGAACAGCGACGCGATCCCCGCCCTGTTGTTCGGTAGCGCGATGGCGGGAGCGACCTTCACCGCGGTCAACTACCGGCTCGCCGACGACCGGCTGGTCGACGCGATGAGCAGGTGCAGCCCCGCGGTCGTCGTCGCCGACGAGCGGACGGCGCCGCGCATCGCGGACGTGCCCGGCCTGGAGCTCTGCTCCGTGGACGAGCTCCTCGCCGAGGCGACGGCGGAACCGGCCGGTGACCCCGGCGGCGCCGACGACACCGACGGCGTCGCGATCGCGTTGTTCACCAGCGGCACCAGCGGTGCGCCGAAGACGGTGCTGCTGCGACACCGCAACCTCACGTCCTACGTCGTGTCCACCACGGAGTTCATGAGCGCGGACGAGGACGAGGCAGCGCTGGTCAGCGTCCCGCCCTACCACATCGCGGGCATGGCATCGGTGCTGTCGAACATCTACTCCGGACGCCGCCTCGTCTACCTCGCGCAGTTCGACCCGCAGCGCTGGGTCGAGCTCGCGCGGGCCGAGTCCGTCACCCACGCGATGATCGTGCCGACCATGCTCGGACGGATCCTCGACGTCATCGAGCGGACGGGAGTCCGGCTACCGCACCTGCGGCACCTCTCCTACGGGGGCGGCCGGATGCCGCTGCCGGTCGTCCGGCGTGCGCTGGAGCTCCTGCCCGAGGTCGGGTTCGTGAACGCGTACGGCCTGACCGAGACCAGCTCGACCGTCGCACTGCTCGGCCCGGAGGACCACCGGACCTCCGTCTGCAGCGACGACCCCGCCGTCGCCGCGCGGCTGGGATCGGTCGGGCGCGCGCTGCCCGGCGTCGAGCTGCAGATCCACGATCCGGACGGTCGGGAGCTGGAGGCCGGGGCCGTCGGCGAGATCGTCGTGCGCGGCGAGCAGATCTCCGGTGAGTACGAGGGCGCCGACGTCAAGGACTCCGGCGGTTGGTTCCGTACCCACGACCACGGCCATCTCGACCGCGACGGGTACCTGTTCGTCGACGGCCGGGCCGACGATGTCATCGTCCGCGGCGGGGAGAACCTCAGCCCCGGCGAGATCGAGGACGTGCTCCTGCAGCACCCTGGCGTCGAGGAGGTCGCGGTCGTGGGGGTGCCCGACGAGGAGTGGGGGGAGACCGTCGCCGCGTTCGTGGTGGCGAGTGACGGTCGGGACCTCGACCCCGAGCAGCTGCGGGCGTTCGTGCGCGAGCGGCTGCGCTCCTCGCGCACCCCGGCCGTCATCGAGTTCCGCAGCGCGCTGCCCTACAGCGAGACCGGAAAGCTCCTGCGGCGCGAGCTGCGCTCGGCGCTGTCCGTCCCGCGACGGTAGCGGCGCGATCAGCGCGCCGTGAGCCGCGTGACGGTCGCCCGCGTCCCGGATCCGGAGTGCGGCCGGGGGACATGGGAGCGTCGTGCGGTCTCCTCCCGCAGGCCCCGGACCGCGCGGGCGGACGAGGCATCGACGATCCGGTCCCCGAACTGGGCCAGCACGGCTTGGTGCGTGGCCGCCAGATGAGTCCTCGCGGCGCGTTCGGCCGACTCGGCGTCGCCGTCGAGGATCTTTTCGGCGATCCGTCGGTGTGCGTCGAGGGCTTTCTTCTGCAGCGGTCTGGTCGGGTACCTGCCCTGGCTGGTGGACTCGTGCGCCCACGTCTCCTCCTGCGCCGACCAGACCGTGACCAGGCTCCGCACCAGGATCCGCGTCGTGGCGTTCGGCGTCTGGGCCACCACGAGGTCGTGGAACTGCCGTGCCCGGCCGGTGAACGCGGGGCCGTCCCCGATCGCCTCCGCGGTCTGCCGCAGGTTGACCTCCACCAGGGGGCGCAGCGCAGCGCGGGCGATCTCGCTCAGCGCGCAGCTGGCGGCGCACGTCGGCTCGATCACCAGAATCGAGGCGCCGAGGTCGTGCAGGTGCACCCGGTCGCCCTGCAGGGCCATCCCGACGGCGTGCGAGACCGACCCCCCGTCCGGCATGTGGATCAGTGCCCCGCCGGCCTTGCCCCGTCGGACGGTGATCAGGCCCTCGCCCTCGAGGATCCGCAGCGCCTCGCGCAGCGGAGGCGCGCTGACGCCGAACCTCGTCACGAGGTCGTCCTGCTTCGGGAGGAGCCCGCTCGGGTGCTCGCCGTTGAGGATCTGCTCGCGCAGTTCGCTCGCGACGAGTTCGGCCAGGCGCGGCTGCACGCGTGTGTGTCGCCTGAGGTCCGTGCTCCCCGTCATGCCTGGTCCCGTCCGTCGGCGCGTCCACGTCTGCTGTCGGGTCGTCGTGTGATGATTCCTGTTTAACTTTACACTGATGAGCCGTTCTGGTCGCGTAACTTCGCCACGACGTCCACCCGGGTCGTCGCCCGTTCCGAGGAGGTCTGCATGCCCGTCGTCCGCTACGAGCCCGACGCCGAACGCCACATCGCCGTCATCACGATCGACCGGCCGGAAGCCCGCAACGCGGTCAACCAGGAGGTCGCCGAGAGGATCGAGGAGGCCATCGACGACGTCGAGGCCCGCGACGAGCTCTGGGTGACGATCCTGACCGGGACGCCGCCGGTGTTCTGCTCCGGAGCCGACCTCAAAGAGGTCGCCCGGGGCAACGTGAAGTCCCTGTGGACCGAGAAGGGCGGGTTCGCCGGTCTGGTCCGACGGGAACGGACCAAGCCGCTGATCGCCGCGGTGGACGGTCCTGCGCTCGCCGGGGGGACCGAGATCCTGCTGGCCTGCGACCTGGTCGTCGCGTCCGAGACCGCGACGTTCGGCATTCCGGAGGTACGCCGGTCGCTGGTCGCCGCCGGTGGTGGGTTGTTCCGGCTGGGTCGGCGGATCCCGTTCGCGATCGCGATGGAATGGGCGTTGACCGGCGACTCCTACCCGGCGACGCGGGCGGCCGAGCTCGGGCTGGTCAACGAGGTGACGGCGGAGGGCAAGGCTCTGGAGGGCGCGACGGCACTCGCCGAGCGGATCACCGTGAACGCTCCGGTCGCGGTCCAGCTGTCGCGGTCGGTGATGCTCGAGGGCACCTGGGCCGACGAGAGCGAGGGGTGGGCCAGATCGCGCGAGGCCGGTCGAGTCGTCTCGCGGACGAACGACTTCACCGAGGGGCTCACGGCGTTCGCGGAGAAGCGTCCGCCGAGGTGGACGGGTTCCTGAGAGGTCGCTCCCGGCCCGTCGGGGCCCCGTCCACTCGGGTTAGTGCGCGGTCCAGCCGCCGTCGACGACCAGGGTCTGTCCGGTCACGTAGGCGCTGGCGTCGCCGGCCAGGTACAGCAGGGCCCCGTCGAAGTCCTGGACCTGCCCGTGTCGCGGGATCAAGGTGTTGCCCAGGATCCAGGACTGCACCTTCTCGTGGTGGATGACCTCGCTGGTCATCTCGCTCTCGAAGAACCCCGGCACCAGGCAGTTGATCCGGATCCCGTGCCGGGCCCACTGCGCGGCCCACTCGCGGCTGATCGACTCCAGACCGCCCTTGGACGCCGCGTAGGTGGCCTGCGGGAAGCGGGCGATCCCGGCCCGGGCGACGATCGAGGTCACGTTGACGACCACCCCCGCGCCGCGCGCCTTCCAGGCCGGGAACAGCTCCTGGGTCATGCGGATGGGGGAGACGAGATTGACGTTCAGCGTCATCGTGATCTGCTCGGGTGTCTCGTCCTCGGCCCGGACGCCGCCCGCGATGTAGGCGGCGTTGTTGACCAGGACGTCGATCTCGCCGAGTTCGGACACCGCGCGCGCCACGACGTCGGCGGTGTTCCCCGGCTCGGCCAGATCGGCCGGCACGGGCACGCAGCCCGGAGCCTCCCTGCACAGCTCCTCCAGGAGGTCCTTCCGCCGCCCGACGACGGCCACCCGGGCGCCCGCGGCGGCCAGTGTCAGTGCGAACCTGCGCCCCAGGCCGGCGGTCGCACCGGTCAGCAGAACCGATCGGCCTTCGAGGGAGAACAGGTCGGCGGGACGCGACATCAGCGGTACTCCTAGGTCGTGGACGTCTTATACTAGTAAAGATAACAACTCTAAGCTAGGGTTCGGGTCGTGAGCACCGACGCCACGTCCACGACCGGCTACGCGACGATCCTCGTCGATCGGGCACCCGAGGGGGTCCTCGTCGTCACGCTGAACCGCCCGGACGTCCTCAACTCGTTCAACGAGGCCATGCGCGCGGACTTCGCGAGGCTCTGGGCCGCGGTCCGGACCGACCGGTCGGTCCGTTCGGTCGTCCTGCAGGCCGCCGGTGAGCGGGCCTTCTCCACCGGCCTCGACGTCACCGAGCGGATGTCCGACCAGGAGAGCCCCTGGCTCGACCGCGCGGCCCCGTTCGCCGAGCGCGAGGATCCCGGGCACGAGCTGAGTCCGAAGCGCAACGCGGTGTGGAAGCCGGTCGTCGCCGCGGTGCACGGCATGTGCGCCGGCGGGGCATTCTACTGGATCGCGGACTGCGACATCGTCATCTGCGAGCCGGGGGCGACGTTCTTCGATCCGCACGTCTCCTACGGCATGGTCGCGGCGCTGGAGCCGGTCGCGCTGTCCTACCGCATGAACTTCTCCGACGTCGCCCGGATGGCCCTTCTCGGGTTGTCGGAACGGATGTCCGCCGAGCGCGCGCTGGCCACCGGGCTGGTGACGGAGGTCGTGGCCCGGGAAGAGCTGCGCGCCCGTGCGCTGCAGCTCGCGACGGCGATGGCCAGGTCTCCCGCCGCCGCGATCGAGGGCACGGTGAAGGCGCTGTGGCAGTCGCGCGACCTGGGGCGGACGCAGGCACTGGCCACGGCCCTGATGTACACGCAGGTGGGTAACCCGATCGCCGCCGACGGGCTCGACCGGAGCGCGGCCAGGCCGAAGGAGTGGTGGACCCGATGAGCACGGCTCCGCACCGGGGGAGCCTCGACGGCTCCGACGAGGACTCGCTGCTGCGCAGTACCGCCGGTGCCATCGCCGAGCGATGCCGGTCCGGGTCGTCCGAGGCCGGCGACCATCTCCGGTGTCGCGCGGCACTGGCCGATGCCGGCCTCCTCGAGCTGCGTTCGCGGGACGAGGACGGCGCCCCGCTCGCGACGGCGACGCAGGCCGGGATCGTCGTCGAGGAGCTCGCCCGCTCGACGTGTGGTGCGGGCCTGGCCGGTACGACGATCGCGGCCGAGCTCCTTGCCGCCACCGGAGCGCCGGACACCGGGGACGCCGCCACCGTCGCGTTGCGCGCCGACCTGGAGTCGTGGGCCGAGCCGGGAGACGCGGTCGTGTGGGACGCAGCGGGGGCGGCTCGAGCCCTCGCGGTGGTCGACGGTTCCGTGGTGGCCTACGCGACGGGATCCGAGATCGCGCAGGCGGACATCTCGCGGACCCTGCTCGCCACCGGTTCGTCGCGGACCCTGACCGCGGTCGAGGCGGCCACGGCGTCGCGTGTCATCACCTTCGCCCACCTGGTCCTCACGGCCGACCTGCTCGGCACGGCCTCCGGTATCCTCGACGACGCCGTCGCCTACGCCGGCACCCGCGTCCAGTTCGGCAAGCCGATCGGCACCTTCCAGGCGGTCCAGCACCTCTGTGCCCGGGCCTTCGTGCAGGTGGAGGCCATGCGCAGCTCGCTGGTGTACGCGAGCTGGCTGTTCGACGCCGACCACGACCGCCGCGAGGCCGAGGAGGCCGCGCTCGTCGCGAAGGCCTACGCCTCGGAGGTCGCGGTCGAGGTGATCGAAGCGGCGGTCCAGGTCTTCGGCGGGATTGCGATCACCTGGGAGTTCCCCGCACATCTGCACCTGCGGCGGGCACTGCTGACCGCCCGTGTACTCGGTGGCCCGGCGGTCCTGCAGCGGCGGGTCCTGTCCCGATCGGAAGGGTGAGAGTCCATGGACTTCGGTGACACCGAGGACGTCGCCCGGTTCCGGCGCCGGCTGCGGGACTGGCTGGCCGACAACGTGATCGTCCCCGAGCCCGGCGAGCCGGAGCCGATGTTCCTGAAGCGCTGGCACCAGGTTCTCTACCGCGGCGGCTGGGTCGGCCTGGCCTGGCCGAAGGAGTACGGGGGTCAGGAGCTCGGCAACGTCTACGACGTCGTGCTGAACGAGGAGGTCGGCGCCGCCGACGCGCCGGACGCTCCACGGATCGGGTACCTCGGCCGCGCTCTGCTGCAGTGGGGGACCGACGAGCAGAAGGACCGCTACCTGCCCGGGCTGCTCAACGGCGACGACTTCTGGTGCCAGGGGTTCAGCGAGCCCGAGGCGGGCTCGGACCTGGCCAACATCGCCACCCGGGCCACGCCCGGCGAGGGCGGGTACCGGATCACCGGGCAGAAGGTGTGGAGCACCTACGCCGACTACGCCGACCATTGCCTGCTGCTGGCCCGCACCGGTCCGGCCGACGGGCGGCACAAGGGCATCTCCGCCTTCGTCGTCGCGATGGACGCACCGGGTGTCCGGATCCGGCCGATCGTCGCGATCACCGGCGAGTCCGAGTTCAGCGAGATCTTCCTCGACGAGGTCGCGGTCCCCGAGGCCGCCCGGATCGGCGTGGAGGGCGACGGCTGGCCGATCGCGATGATGACCGTCGCCTACGAGCGCGGCGCGGCGGACGTCGGGTACCTGTCGAAGTTCGGCGCGGCTCTGCAGGAGCTGCGCGCGCAGTCCGACCTGGACGACCCGGCGGTGTGTACCGAGCTCGGACGTCTCGAGGTGCACTACCGCGTGCTGGGTCAGCACGTGCGGCGCAGACTGCAGGAACGGGAGAGCTCGGATGCCCTGCCCGGCCCCGAGATGTCGGTGGACAAGATCCTGATGACCAGCGTCGACCAGGCGCTCCACGGCGCGGCGTTGCGGCTGGCCGGCCCGGCCGCGCTGTCGGGTCAGGTGAACCCGGAGTGGCTGCGCCGCTACCTCTACGGCCGCGCCGCGTCGATCTACGGCGGCAGCGAGCAGGTCCAGCTCAACATCATCGCGCAGCGGCTGCTCGGCCTGCCCCGATGACGTCGGCCGCCGGGGTCGGTCACCCCGGCGGCGGTGCGTCGCCGGTCAGATCGCCTGGTCGCGGCCGAGGCGCCGGAGCTCGAGGTCGGCGATCGGGTTGTCCCGGTTGAACTGCCGGGCGATGTCGTCGCGGAGCCCGCGGACGGCTCGTGAGGACGACGCGTCGACGATCCGGCGGCCGAACTCACGCAGGACCAGCTTCTGGGTCGCCGCGATGTGCGAGCGCGCTCCGCGCTCGGCCGCGGCCTCGTCGCCGGACATGATGCGCTCGGCGATCCGCCGGTGCGCGTCCAGCACGGTCCGCTGCTCGTCGGCCGCCGGGTACCGGCCACCTGCGCTGACCTCGTGCGCCCACGTCTCCTCCTGGGCCGACCAGAGCGCGACCATGCTGCGGACCAGCAGGCGGGTCGTGATGCTGGGGGTCTGGGCCACGAGGAGATCGTGGAACTGGCGCGACCGGTGGGTGAACTCGGGGCCGTCACCGATGGCCGCCTCGGTCAGCTCGAGGTTCGCCTCGACCAGCGGACCGAGGGCGTCGACGCGACCGGGGTCGGCCGCGCACGCCGCCGCACAGGCCGGCTCCCACTGCAACAGGGCCTCGGCGAGATCGCTCAACGCCACGTGCTCGGCCTGCAGGGCCATACCGATGGCCTGTGACACGGACGCGCCGTTCGGCTTGTGGACGACCGAGCCGCCCACCTTGCCCCGTCGCACCGTGATCAGCCCCTCCCCCTCGAGGATGCGGAGGGCCTCGCGCAGGGGTGGCGCGCTCACACCGAACCGGGCCACCAGGTCTTCCTGCTTGGGAAGCATTCCGGACGGGAAGGCGTCGTTGAGGATCTCCTCCCGCAGCTCGGCGGCGATGATCTCCGCCAGTCGCGGCTGGACCCGGGCCGTTCGCGGATGGTCGCTGTTGCCGAGCACGGCCGTCCCCCTGCGTCTCGCGGTCGGCCGACGACGCTCAGACGCGAGCATCCCCGACTCTGGATCCTGGCTAAGCTTACACAGATAAAGCGGCCAAAATCGCGACTGTCGATCCGGCGCGCCCGGCGTTCAACTGCCGCGCACGGTCTAGACTTCGTTAACTTATAAAGCTTAAATAGCTTCAGAGGGCAGACGCCCTCCATGGGCGACGATGCCCCGTCGGCGACTCGACCCCGTGCCGCACGCGGGCCGGCGGACCTCGGTCCGTCGGCCGGGAGTGGATCAGCGATGACCTCTGCACGACCTGCAGCGACCGCGGCCGCAGCGCCGGGAGCACCGAGACGAGCCGGTACCGCCGCGTTCGCCGGTTCGGTCCTGGAGTACTACGACTTCAGCCTGTACGCCTCGGCCGCCGCCACGGTGTTCCCTACGGTCTTCTTCCCGGGTTCCTCGCCGTTCCTGGCCACCGTGCAGTCCGTGGCCACCTTCGCCGTGGCCTTCCTCGTCCGGCCGCTGGGCGGCGCGATCCTGGGAAGCATCGGCGACCGGATCGGCCGTCAACGTGTCCTGGTGTTCACGCTGGTCATCATGGGTGTGGCGACCATCGGTATCGGGCTGGTGCCGTCATACTCCGCGATCGGCTGGCTCGCCCCGGCGCTGCTGGTCCTGTTGCGCCTGCTCCAGGGGATCGGTGCCAGCGGCGAGTTCGGGGGTGCCACCCTCGTGGCCGTGGAGTTCGCCCCCGAGGGGCGGCGCGGGTTGCTCGGCTCGCTCCCGGCGGCCGGGGCGTCCTTCGGGGGCATGCTGGGAACGCTGGCGTTGCTCGCGGCGTCCTCGGTGCTGCCCGCGGAACAGTTCTTCGACTGGGGCTGGCGGATCCCGTTCCTGCTCAGCGCCGTGCTGGTCGGCTACGGGCTCTGGCTGCGGATCGGGCTCCCGGAGACGCCCAGCTTCCGTCGGATCGACCGAGACGGCGGCACCGCACGAACTCCGCTACGCGACATCCTTCGACGTCAGCCCGGTTCGGTGCTGGCGATCGTCGCGATCGTCACGGCCCAGACCGGGTTCGGCTACTTCTATCTCGTGTTCGTCGTGTCCTACGCGGGGAACCAGATCGGGCTGTCCCGCACCGACACGTTCGTCGGGCTCCTCGTCGCCCAGATCTCGTGCGGTCTGCTGATCCCCGTCTTCGGATGGCTCTCCGACCGCATCGGCCGCAAGACCGTGATCACGATGGGTCTGGTCGCCTCCGGCGCCTTGGCATTCCCGTTCTTCGGCCTGGTCCAGCCCGGCTGGCCGCTGGGCCTGTGGATCGCGATGTTCCTGGGCAACGGAGTGGCGGCCTCGGCGATCGTGGCGCCGGCCGGGCCCCTGGTGGCCGAGCTCTTCGCGACCCGCTACCGGTACAGCGGGATGGGCCTTGCCCGCGAGCTGGGCAACATGGTCGGCGCGGCAGGCGTGCCGCTGCTCGCCGTCCAGCTCGCGTACGCGGGTGACGGAACGACCGCGTTGAGCGTGATGCTGACGTGCCTCGCCCTGCTGGGCCTGGTGGGCGTCCTCGTCGCCACCCGCCTGAACGGACCGTCCCCCGACGCCGAGGAGGCCGAGGACCGGGCGCCGGTCGCGTAGCGGAGTGGCCCGATCAGGACGGCCGGGGTGACGCGGCGTCGACGAGCCCCCATGCCAGAGCCTGCTCGAGCGGGACGGCGGCACCGTCGAGCGCCATGTAGAAGGTTCGCCAGCGGCCGATCCGGCGGGGGATGGCGACGGTCCCGCCGGCGCCGGGGATCAACCCCATGCCGATCTCGGGCAGCCGGAACGTCGAGTCGGGCGCGGCCAGGACGCGCCCCGCGAACGCCGGCAACTCGATCCCGGCCCCGACGCAGGCCCCGTGCAGGTGCACCACGGTCCGGTCGGCGAGCGAGTGCAGCAGCCCTGCCGGCCCGCCACGGGTACGCACGAGGTGCGCGGTGGCGAGGTCCGCCGCGGTGCCGAACTCGTCGAGGTCGCCGCCCGAGCAGAAGGCCGGGCCGGCGCCCCGGAGCACCACCGAGGTCACGGAGGGGTCGAGCACGGCCAGCCGGAGTGCCTCGACCACGGCGTCACGGATCTGCCGTCCGAAGGCGTTGCGCCGTTCCGGTCGGTTCAGGGTGATGGTCAGGCGGTCCCCGTCGCGGACGAGACGTACCGGCTCGGGAACGTCGGCCGGTGCCGGGCGGGACCCGGTCGCGCGTCGCTCGACGAGCCACCGGCCGAACTCCGCACCGCCGAGCAGCGTCGAGTAGGCCAGCGACTCCGCGTCCAGGGCGTCGGCGACCGGGGTCCCCGAGGTCCGGCGCAGCAACCCGCCGAGCACCAGCGAGGCGACGGGTGCGACGTCGGCCCGTCGCCGCAGCGTCTCCGCCGCGGCCGGCGCATCGGTCACGGCCACCGAGGTGCGGTCGTCCGCCCGATGCGTCCGAGCCGGGACCAGGACCACGTCCAGCGCCGGGGCCAGTGGGTGGCCGGGTGCCCGGGCCGTTCCGACCAGAAGGCGGTCGGACCGCTGCGCGGCTGCGGAGGCGGCGCGCACCGTCACCGGCCCGGCCGGTGTCTCGAGATCCACGACCAGGACGGGGTCGGTCACCCGGGCGCGGTCGTCCAGGAGGGGGAGGTCGGCGGCCCCGTCGGCCAGGTCGGCCGCGGTGATCGGCTCAGCGGGGGGCATCGCGCTCCTGGTCACGGGTGCCGGCGGTGCTCGCAGCCTATCGTGGCGCCCTGCCGAGCGATCTGTCGAGCGACCGCTGCCGAGGTCATCGACCGGTCCAGACCGGGGCGCGCTTCTCCGCGAACGCGGTCGCGCCCTCGCGAGCGTCCGCCGACGCGAACACGGGGTCGATGAGCTCGCGCTGGCGTCGCCACGCGTCGTCGAGTGTCCAGTCCGCGCTGGACCGGGCGACGCGTTTGCTCACCGCGACGGCCAGCGGGCCGTTCCCGGCGATGGTGTCGGCCAACGCGATCGCGGTGTCCAGTGCTGCGCCCTCGTCGCTCAGGCGGTTCACGAGACCGACCGCGACGGCCCGCTCGGCGTCGATGGGCTCGCCGGTCAGCAGCATCTCCAGCGCCACGGCCTGCGGCACCCGGCGCGGCAGCAACAACGCTCCACCGCCGCCTGCGACGAGTGCCCTCTTCACCTCCGGTACTCCGAACCGCGCGGTGCGGGAGGCGACGACGAGGTCGCAGGCGAGCACGAGCTCGAAGCCGCCGGCGAGTGCCCACCCCTCAACGGCTCCGATCAGGGGCTTGCGCGGCGGGGTCTCGGTGATGCCGCACAGCCCGCGGCCCTCGATCTCCGGTGTCTCGCCGCGCAGGTAGGCCTTGAGGTCCATGCCGGCGGAGAAGACGCCGCCGGCCCCGGTGAGCACGCCGACCCGCAGGTCGTCCGAGGAGTCCAGCTCGTCGACCGCGTCGGCCACCCCTCGGGCGACGGGGGCGTCGAGGGCGTTCTTGGCGGTGGGCCTGTTGATGCTGATCACCTGGACCGGACCCCTGCGCTCCACGAGGACTTCGTCGGGCATCGGACTCCTTGGGGTGTGTTCGGTTCGATCTCGCGGGCAGCGGAGGGGGGTCGGGGCGCGCCCTCGCAAGGACGCCCCGACCCCTCTCCGGTAAGCCGCGGCCGGCTCAGCCGTGCAGCGGGTAGGTGTTGCTGATGTCGGTGGTGTTCGGGATGTCGAAGTAGGCGACCCGGTTGCTCCGGAAGCTCGCGAAGATCATCTTTCCGGGAACCGTGTTGTTCAGGTCGCACGGCATCGAGACCGGAGACGGGGTCTCGAGCTCGTGGTACTCGCTGGTCTCCGGGTCGAGCTGGCCGATCCGGCTGCCTCCGGTGAAGGTGCCCTGGACGAAGTAGATCTTGCCGTCGCTGCCGAAGCGCAGCTGGCCCGGGTTGGGCAGCGGGTTGCCCCCGGGGAGGGCGCCACCCAACAGGTCCTTCCGGAGTGCGATCAGGTCGTACTCCTTGATCTCGCCGGTGGCCGGGTCGAGCCGGCCGATCTTGTTGGCGAGGGTCTCGCCGAAGTAGAGGTACTTGTCGTCGGGCGACACCGTCAGACCCGCCGGGAAGGTCACGCCCGGCGTCGGGATGGCGAACTCGTTCCACTCGGCCGTGTCGGTGTCGTAGAGGGCGATCTTGTTCGAGGTCCCTTCCGTGATCGCGACCGTGCCGTCCGGGCCCTCCTCCATGGCGACCGGCCCTGCCACCGGCGTCGGGATCGGGATGAGCTCGAACTTCTCCGACTCGGGCTCGAAGCTACCGATCGCGTTCAGGCCGATCGCGGTGAAGTAGAGCTTGCCGTCCTTGGCCCACGTGTTGTCGAACGGGATACCCGGGCCGTTGTTGATCTCCTTGGGCAGGGGCAGGCCGGTGGTGACGTTCACGTTCGCCCACGGGAACGGGTGGGTCGTGATCTCCTCGGTCTCCGGGTCGAGCTCGCCGATGGCGTTGCCGCCCACCTCCATGAACCAGATGTTCCCGTCCGGACCGCGGTTCTGGCCGCCGGGAAGGCCGCCGGGGTTGGGGAGCGGGATCTCGCTCACCTCGCCGGTGTGCGGGTCGACGCGGCCCATCGTGTTACCGAGGAACTCGTCGGAGATGAGGTCGCCGTTGTTCGCGATCGCCACCTCGCAGGAGAAGCCTCCCGGGGTCGGGAAGGCGGGGAACTCCTTGATCGGGCCCGCGCCGTTGGGGAACGTCGCCGTGCCGATGTTCATCCCCGGTGCGTCGGTGGCGAACGGCTCGGCGGCCGCCGCGGCTGCGCCTTCGGAGCCGGGCTCGGCGACACCGGGCGCGGCCGTGGCCGGTGCGGCGGTCGCCAGGACCACGCCGACGACCAGTGCGGCACTCGTCGTCGTGGCCACTCCCACCTTGCGCCTCGTCGTTGAAGCTCGCATCAGGTCTTCTTTCCTCTCGCTCGACGGTGTAGCTCATGGGCCGGGTCCACCCGCCGAGGGCGACCCCGGTGACGGCAGCTGAAGGCCAGTAAACTTTGTAACGATTAGCCGGGGGAGGGGTTACGCAGACCGTCGAAACCGGGCATCGCGGTCCCTGCAGGTGTCCCGGACCGACGCACCGGGATCGGAGCGCCACGAGCCCGACCTGCTGATCTGCTGCTCTCGTCTGCGCCCGACGTCGGGTCTTGTTCGACGCGCGCCGCGGCGGAAGCTGGTGGTCGGTGCGTCGTGATGACTACGTCGAAGCTGCAGTCGTATCCACGCGGGGCGCCGCCGACGCTTATTCTTCGCAACGTGCAGGACAGGGACGTCGCCGCCGACTGGCTGGCCTCCGGCGTCGTGGCGCTGACCGGGCATCCCGACGGCCCCGCGCTGCTCCCGTCGGGTCGCGCGGCCTCGGCCGCGGCCGAGCTCGGGGGCCTGTTCGGTGTGGACGGTGCCGCGTTGCTCGGGGAGCGCGCCGCGTTCACCGGACGGGGCCGCGCCGGACGGATATCGGTGGGTGGGGGCTGTCGGCTGCTGCCGCTCGCGAGTGGGTGGGCCGCGGTCTCCTGCGTCCGCCCCGACGATGTCGCGCTGCTCGGAGCGCTGGTGGAGGAGGCTCTTCCGGATGCGGACCCGTGGCCTCGTCTCGGCGAAGCTCTCGCCGAGATGCCGCCCGACACCGTCGACGAGCGCGCCGAGCTGCTCGGCGTCGCCGCCGCGGCGGTCCGCACTCCGGGCATGTCAGCGGTGTCCGACGTGGCGCCCGCCCTGCCGCGTGCAGTCGAGGGGCTGCTGGTCGTGTCGTTCGGCGCGCTCTGGGCCGCGCCGCTGTGCGCGCAGCTGCTGGCCGACCGCGGGGCACGGGTGGTGACGGTCGAGACCCCGCAACGGCCGGACGGCGCCCGCCACGGTGATCCCGACTTCCACGCCCTGCTGCACGCCGGTGATCGGGCGGTGCTGCTCGACCCGGTCATGGACCGGGAGGCGCTCCACGCTCTCGTCCGGGCCGCGGACGTCGTCATCGAGGCCTCCCGCCCACGGGCACTGCGCGGGTTCGGCCTCGACGCCGACGCCGAGGTGGCGCGCGGGGCGACCTGGATCTCGATCACAGCGGCCGGCCGGGACTCGGACCGGGTCGGCTTCGGCGACGACGTCGCAGCCGCCGCGGGGCTGGTCGTGCAGGACGCCGACGGGCTGCCGGTCTTCGTGGGCGACGCGATCGCCGACCCGCTCACGGGGCTGACCGCCGCCGCGCGCGCGCTGACCGGGCCCGGCCTGCTGCACGATGTCGCGATGGCCGACGTCGTGGCCGCCACCCTCGACGGCACCCCGGGAGGACCGGTGACGGAGCTGCAAGCGCGGTCCGTCGCAGCGCCCCGCGCCCGTCCCGTGCGCGGCCGGGCACCCGCCGCCGGAGCGGACACCGCGGCGGTCCTGGACGAGCTCGGGATCCGATGGCGCTGCTGATCCGGGACGCGGAGATCGACGGCCGGCGTCGGGACCTGCTGATCCGCGACGGCCGCATCGCCGTGCCCGGGAGCGGTGTCGTCACCGAGGTCCTCGACGCCGGCGGCGGTGCGCTGCTTCCCGGTCTCACCGACCACCACCTGCACCTGCACGCGCTCGCTGCGGCTCGGCGCTCGGTCCGCGCCGGACGCACCCGCGCCGACGTGTCCGCCGCCCTCGGCCCGGCGGTGCCGGACGACCACGGCTGGATCAGGGCGGTCGGCAGCGGTGACGACGACCTCGACGCCCGGGAGCTCGATCGGGTCCGGCCCGATGTCCCCGTCCGGGTCCAGCACCGCAGCGGAGCGATGTGGGTGCTGAACTCGGCGGCACTCGCGGCGTTGGAAGGGCGCGGTCCGCTCGACCACCCGGGCGTCGAGCGGGGGCCGGACGGTGTGCCCACCGGCCGGATCCTCCGCGCGGACGACTGGCTACGGGACCGTCTACCTGCCGCGGCGCCGCCCGACCTCGGCGCGCTCGGCCGCGAGCTGGCGGGATACGGGATCACCGCCGTCACCGACGCGACCCCGGATCTCACGCCCGCGGCCGCGGCCGCGCTCGCCGACGTCCCCCAGCGCCTGACGCTGCTCGGGGTCCCCCTGGGTACGGCGCCCCCGCCAGGAGTGGAGGCCGGCCCGTACAAGATCGTGCTGACCGACTCGGACCTGCCCGACCCGGACGAGCTCGCCGCACGGATCGGGCAGGCGCACGCCGCGGGCCGTCCCGTTGCCGTGCACTCGGTGACGCGGGAGTCGCTGGTCCTGCTGCTGGTCGCACTGGAGACGGCGGGGCGGATGCCCGGGGACCGGATCGAACATGCCGCCCTCGTGCCCGCCGAGCTGATCGGGTCTCTGGCCGGGCTCGCCGTGGTGACCCAGCCCGGATTCCTCGCCGACCGGGGTGACGACTACCGCCGGACGGTCCCGGCCGACGAGCACGCCGACCTGTACCGCTGCCGCAGCCTGCACGAGGCGGGGGTCGCGGTCGTGCTGTCCTCCGACGCTCCGTACGGGCCGGTCGACCCCTGGGCGGTACTGCGCGCCGCGAGCACACGCGAAACGCCCGACGGCGAGCCTCTCGGTCCGGAGGAGGCGATCACTCCACGTCAGGCGCTGGACTCTCTGCTCTCCCCGGCACCCGGTGTCGCGCCTCGACCGCTACGGCCGGGTGATCCCGCGGACCTCGTCCTGCTCCACGCCCCGCTCTCCGAGGCGCTGCGAGCCCCCGACGCCGCCCTGGTCCGTGCCACTCTCGTCGCCGGCGCCACGGTCTCGGCGTCGGGAGGCTGATCACCGGCTGTCCTGCGTCCGATGTTCGACGTCGGCCCGGTGCAGGGCGAGCGCCTCGCCTCTGCGGAGGCCGATGCAGGTGATGAGTCCGAACGGTCGGCCCGGCTGCCGCCTTCACCAGGTGACGGGCAGTCTCTTGACGCCGTAGTTGGTTCCGGTGATGTCCATGGGGACCTCGTCGGCGGGCACGGCGAGCCGCATGTCGGGGAAGCGCTCGATGAGCCGCGGGATGATGGTGCCGAGTTCGGCACGCGCGACGTTCTGGCCGAGGCACTGGTGGACCCCGTAGCCGAAGGCCATGTGCCGGGTCATCTCGCGGTCGAGGTCGAGTGCGTCGGGGTCGGAGAACACGCGCGGGTCCCGGTTCGCGGCGGCCATGGACACGACGACCAGGTCGCCCTCGGCGATGTGGGCGCCGGCCAGCTCGAGGTCCTCGGTGGCGACCCGGCCGAGGCCGAACTGCACGATGGTCAGGTAGCGCAGCAGTTCCTCGACCGCCGGGCGGATGCGTGTGCGCTCCTCGCGCAGCTCGTTCCACTGCCCGGGGTTGCGCAACAGGGTCAGTACCGACAGGCCGATCATGGCCATGGTCGTGTCGTGCCCTGCGAACAGCAGCAGGACCCCGATGGAGATCAGGTCCGAGTCCGACAGCACCGACCCCTCCTGCTGCGACTGGCGCACGAGGTCGGCCAGCAGACCTTCCGAGTCGGGGTCGGCGCGCTTGCTGGCGACGAGGTCGGTGATGTAGCGGACGAGCCACTGCAGTCCCTCGGTGCGATCGGCACCGGATGCGGCGGTGTCCATCATCTTCTCGGTGGCGCCGTGGAAGCCGTCCCGGTCTCGGTAGGGCACGCCGAGGAGTTCGCAGATCACCAGGCAGGGGATGGGGAGGGCGAGATGTTCGATGAGGTCGACCGAGCCGTCGGTACGCACTTTCTCCTCGAGGGCGTCGAGGTGCTCGTCGACGATGCGGTCGATGTAGGGCTGCAGCTTCTGGTTGATGCTCTTGGGGGTGAAGCGACCGGCCAGCAGCTTGCGGTAGGCGCCGTGGTCGGGCTCGTCCATCAGAACGAAGGTGTTCTGCGGGCCGAGTCCGCCGGTGACGTCCTCGCCGGCCTGCTGGTCCTCGGCCGGGGTGAAGCTTTCGGCGGACTGGTGGTCGGGACGGTTCGCCGACAGCCGTGGATCGGAGAAGACCTGACTGCCTTCCTCGAAACGGGTGACCAGCCACCCGTCCATGCCGTTGGGGAACCGCACCCGGGCGATGGGGGACTCCTCGCGGAACCTGGCGTACTCCGGGGCGGGGTCGAGCGGGGTCTCCCGCTCGGTGGGCATCGTGGGGACCGTGTCGGTGCTCATGGTGGGTGTTCCTTCCTCGGCACGTGGGCGCGCCGACCGTTCGGGTGGCGGAGCTGTGGGTGTCAGCGGGAGGGGTCACCGGCGTGACGGCTCAGCGCGGCCTGCACGCCTTCGCGAACGCGGGTGCCGTTGCCCCAGCCGACGTAGAACTGCAGATGCAGCACGGCCTCGGCGAGCGCTGTCTCGTCGAGCTCGCCGTTGGTGAGGGCGCCGAATACCTGGGTCTCGATCAGGTCCGCGCGCCCGAGGGCGGCGGTCGCGCCGAGGACGAGCAGCCGCCGATCACGGATCGAGAGACCCGGCCGGTTCCAGATATCGCCGAACAAGTGTTCGACCGTCTCGGTGAGCATCGGCTCGTCGACGTCGGGCATCGCTTGTGAGAAGCCCGCCCCGTACACCGCGTCCATCGTTGCCAGTCCGCGAGTGCGGGCCTCGTTCGTCATGACGACTCCTTGAATGAACTTAGTTCACTTAGCGGCGACGATAGGCCTCGGCGCCACTGTGAGCACCCCGGGACGCTGTGACGTGAGCCTCGGTGGGTGGGCCCCCTCAGGAGGTGCGGGGCTCGATGACCTCGCGGATGGCCCGTTCGACCAGCGAGTCCGGCGGTTCGAAGGCGGGTCCGTCGCGGGGGATCAGGGAGTCGAGGACGTCGTCGGCGCAGCGGCGGGCCAGATCCTCGGCGTCGTCGATGCCGAGGCTGTGGTTCAGCGAGACCAGCCCGTGCATCGTCGACCACAACGTGTGTGCGAGCGCGCGACGCGGCAGCCGGAGCATCGCCCCCGCTTCGGCGCAGCGCGCGACGGCTTCGCGTAGCGAACTCGAGACCAGTCGCGAGGGGTGAGCCACCGCGCGCTCGGTGGACACGCTGGGTTGCCGGATCTCGAACATCAGCCTGTAGTGCCCGGGGTTGGTCACCGCGAACCGCACGTAGGCGTGCATCTGAGCCTGCAGGCGCAGGCGGGCGGACTGCACCAGGTCGTCGGTCGACCTCGTGGCGGCCGCGACGTCGGCCTGGTCCATCTCCGCGGCGAGCTGTGCGTACTTGTCCGTGAGGGCTGCCCAGACGAGGTCTGCCTTGTCGGTGAAGTGCAGGTAGATGCTCGGCGCCGTGACGCCGGCCTCGCGGGCCACTGCGCGCATCGTCAGCCTCTCCCCGCCGTCCTGGACGAGCACCCGGTTGACGGCGTCGAGCACGTCCCGACGCAGTCGCTCGCCCTGTCCTCGGGGACTGCGGGGGCGCGAGGGCTCGGTTCCGGTCTCCTCGGGCGTGTGCATGCCTCCATTGTGCGGCGATGTCCGATCCACGGGTCCGACCCGGGTCAGGGGTACCGGCGGTGTGGCGCGTCACGGAGACGGAGGCCGGGACGGGGTCTACCGTGATGAGTAAACTTAGTTAAGTTAAGTGGGGAGGATGCGTCGCAATGACGACCACGGATACACAGGCCGTGCCGCTCACGGCCGGGGTGATCGGTCTGGGAATGATCGGCGGAGGGGTCGCGGTCAGCCTGGCACGACGGGGTCGGACACCGGTGGTGTTCGACGTGCGCCCGGAGGCCGCCGACGGCCTCGCGGGAGTCGAGGGGTGCGTCGGTTCGGTCGGGGAGCTGGCCGGCGTCGCCGATGTCGTGATCGTCGCGGTCGTCGACGCCGACCAGGCTCGCGCCGTCGTCGCCGAGCTGGCCCCGGCCGCGCGCCCGGCGCAGGTCGTGGTGCTGGCGTCCACCGTCGCGGTGCCTGTCGTGCACGAGCTCGCAGCGACATGCGCCGAGCACGGGGTGTCCTTACTCGACTGCGGGGTCACTCCTGGGGACCGGGCGGCGGACAACGGGCTGGTCGCCATCCTCGGTGGCGACGACGACGCCGTCGCCCGGGCGCGCCCGGTCCTCGAGGACTTCGCCAAGAAGGTCGTGCACTGCGGTCCGCTCGGCGCCGGGATGGCCACCAAGATCGCCCGTAACGTCGTCACGTACGGCACCTGGCGGGCCGTGCACGAGGCGACCGTGCTCGCCCGCAGTGCCGGCGTCGACCCGACCCGCCTGTTCGAGGTCATCGACACCGCCGACCCTGAGGGCTCGACCCTGCTCGCCTGGGCGCGTCGCCGCGTCGAGACCGAGGGCACCCCGGGGTTCGCAGCCCTGTCCGCCCAGGTCGCGACGCTGCTGCACAAGGACCTCGCGGCCGCCCAGGAACTGGCCGCTGAGGCCGGAGTCGCCCTGCCCCTGGTCGACGTGACGCAGGCCCGGGGCGACGACACTCTCGGCCCCGTGTGAGTCCGGATCCACATCCACCGAAGGAGGACATTGTGAAGATCGAGATTGACCAGGTCAGGTGTGTGGGAGCCGGCCAGTGCGTGCTGGCGGCGCCGGAGGTGTTCGACCAGCGCGAGGACGACGGCATCGTCGAGCTGCTCGACGACGTCCCGGCCGAGGAGCAGTGGGCGGCCTCGCGGGAGGCCGCGCAGCTCTGTCCCGCCGCCGCGATCACGATCCACGAGGACTGAGATGCCCGACCAGACCGACGGCCGGGAGACCGACGCCCCGGTGGTGGTGGTGGGTGCGGGGGCGGCCGGACTGGCCACGGTCGATGCGCTGCGAGCCGGTGGCCACGCCGGTGGCATCGTGCTGGTCGGCGAGGAGGCCCACGCGCCCTACGATCGCCCGCCGCTGTCCAAACAGGTGCTCGCCGGAACGTGGGAGCCCGAGCGGGTGACGCTGCGTTCGGTCGACGACCTCGCCGCCGCGCGCGTGGACTGCCGGCTGGGTGTGCGGGCGGTCGGGGCCGATCCGGACGCGCGCACCGTGGCGCTGAGCGACGGCTCGGTCCTGGCCTATCGCGACCTGGTCGTGGCCACCGGGGCGGGGGCTCGTCGACTGCCCTTCGGACACGACCTCGAGGGCGTGCACGTGCTGCGCGACCTCGACGACGTGCTCGGGATGAAGGCGGCACTGGACCGTCGCGACGGGGCCCGCGTCGTCGTCGTCGGGGCCGGGTTCCTCGGCGCCGAGGTGGCTGCGGTCGCGCGCGACCTCGGCTCGGAGGTATCCCTGGTCGACACCCTGGAGCTCCCGCTGCGATCCGTCCTCGGCGACGAGGTCGGCGCGATGGTCGCAGACCTGCACCGTGAGCACGGGGTGGCGCTGCACCTCGGCCACGGGATCGTGTCGTTCACCGCGGCCTCGGGTGCGGTGTCGGCCGTGGTTCTCGATGAGGGGACGGAGCTTCCGGCCGATCTGGTCGTCGTGGCCATCGGGGCCGTGCCCGCGGTGGACTGGCTGCGCGGCACCACGATCCCGATCGCCGGGGAGTCCCCGGACGATGGCGCCGGCGGCATCCGATGCGACGAGGTCGGCCGGGCCGGTGATCACGTGTATGCGGTGGGGGACGTGGCCGCATGGTGGTCTCCGCGCGAGAACCGTTTCGTGCGCCTCGAGCACCGGCTCACCGCCACCGAGCACGCACGGACGGTCTCCAGGGAGCTCCTCGGGCTCAGCCGGGAGGCCGCCGCACCGGTGCCCTACTTCTGGTCCGACCAGTACGACCTCAAATTGCAGGCCTTCGGGCTGCCCTCGGGAGGTGACGAGTTCCGGGTCGTGGAGGGCACGCTGGCCGACCGGCGCTTCGTCGGCGTGTATGGCCACGCGGGCCGGGTGAGCGCGGTGATCGGCGCCGGGAAGGCCAAGGCAGTCCGGCAGTGGCGCCAGGCGGTGGCCGAGGGGCGGTCCTGGGACGAGGTCGGCAGCACCACCGCGTAAGCGGGCGGCAACGTCCCGTGCTCGCCCGTGCTGACCTGCGCACGTTGCCGCGATGCCGTTCGGTGGCGGCTGCCCCGGGAACGGCGACGAGGGCGGTACCGGCATGGCGAATTCCTGCGACCGGGGATGGTCAGGGCTGTCCGTGCCGGCGAGTGTGCGCCCGGCATGATCGAGTCACGCCAGGGGCTCACGGACGGGGCCCGTGAGGTGTCCCCCGTCGACGACGAACTGGGCACCGGTGCAGTACGCGGAGTCCTCGCTGGCCAGGAAGAGGATCATGCGGGCGACCTCGTCCGCGGTACCGGGCCGGGCCAGTGGCTGTCGGTCGGTGATCGCCGCGATCCGGGACCGGACCGCCGGGTCGTCCGTGGCGATCATCGATGTGCTGATCACTCCGGGATGGACGGAGTTCACCCGGATGCCGAGTGGCCCCAGCTCGAGAGCGGTGGCCCGGGTCAGCCCGGTGACAGCGAACTTGGCGCTCGCGTAGCCTGCCATGCCGGCCACGCCGGCGAGCCCGTCGATGGACGACACGTTGACGATCGACGACCGGCCCGTCGCCGCCAGCAGGGGCACCATGGCCCGCATCCCGTACCAGGTCCCGTGGACGTGCACGTCGAAGAGCCGCAGGTGGTCCTCCACCGAGGTCCGGTCGAACCGCTGAGCGCCGCCGGGCGGTGCGATTCCGGCGCTGTTGACCAAGACCTTGAGCCGCCCGTACCGCTGGTCCAGGTCCGCGGCAAGCCTCTTGCAGGCCTCGAGAGCGGTCACGTCGAGCCGGAACGCCTCTGCTCTTCCCGGAAGCTCGGTCACCAGGGCGCGGGCCCGGTCGTCGTCGCGGTCGGCGACCACGACGGTCGCGCCCTCGCGGGAGAGCAGCGTCGCTGCCGCGGCGCCCATTCCGCTCGCGCCACCGGCCACGAGTGCGATCGAGCCTGCGAGCCGGTTCGTCATGATGTCTCCATCCGCATCGGGTCACCGACCGCGGGCGGGTCACGGTCCTCGCTGCCGGCCGGCACCGTCTGCAGGTCGGGGTCTGGCCGGGGTGCCCCGCTTCGCCGTGAGGAATCGCACTCGTCCTCGTCGCGACCCTGATCATCCCGGCGTGATCTCGCTGGCGAAGACATTCGCGTACGAGTTCGGCAAGTACGGGATCCGCGCGAATGTGGTTGCCCCGGGCAATGTCGGAGGGGGCAACATGGAACAGCCGGTCGACGAGTTCGCGACGAACGGGATCAATCCGCTGGCCGCGCCCCGGACGATCGACATCGCGAACTCGGTCCTGTTCCTCTGCTCGGACCTCGCGGCGCGCACGACCGGGCAGACGCTCGTGGTCGACGGCGGAGCGACCACGCAGAGCTGTGGGGGGGGGCGCACCGAGGACATGCTCCCCGCCCTGCGGGTGGCCCTGCCGTGAGTGGACGTCTTCCCGCGCCGCGCTGCGGCACGGAACCTGCGCGCGACATCGACACGTCGACGCCGTGCGCAGGCGGTCGGGCGGTATCCGCGCGGCCTCAGCTCTTCGGCGCCTCGTAGATCCCGGTGGTGTCGAGGGTGCGGAAGCTGGTCAGCGTACCGTCCTCGGTGATGTCGGCGAGGAAGCTCGTTTTCGAGCAGATGTTCTTCGAGATTGCCGGGACCGCGGTGCCGTTGCACTGGAACGTCCCGCCCCCGCCGAGCGGGTAGGGGACGGCGGGGGCCGCGGCGATCGCCGCGGACACCCCCTTCGGCGTCAGGTCGGTGGTGCCGGAGGCGTTCACGGCCCGCACGAGGCTCAGTATGCCCTGGTAGCCGCTGGCCGAGTTCGGGTTGAGCTCCAGCCCGTCGGGGCCGTACTCCTCGACGACGGCCTCGTAGATCTTGAACTCGCCGTCGTCCGGGTTCGTGTTGGCCTGGGCGATCGCCTCGACGTTCTCGTAGCCGCCGGGGATGGACGCGCTGCCGTTCGGCCCCACGCACCGGTCGATCGCGGTGATCGGCGCCTGGATGCCGAGGGTCCGGATCGCCTTGATGGCGCTCGTGCAGAAGGTCTCGTCACCGAGGATGTGGTACATCCGCGGGTTCCTGGCCTGAGCCGCCTGGACCTGCGGAGTCATGTCCGCGGTGCCCGGCGGGACGGCGACGACCTCGGCCGCGGCGCCCGCGTTGGCGAAGAAGCCGGGGGCGAGGGCCTTGGCGGGCCCGCTTGCGGCCGGTACGTCGATGACGAGCATGGCGGCGCCGGCGAGGCCGTTCTCGCGGGCGAACGCAGCCGGCGTGCCGTGCGCGCCCAGGGGGTTGCCGAACACGAAGACGTTCGGGGTGCCGAGTACCAGCTTGGTCGAGGCGAAGTTGATCCCGACCGGGATACCGGCGGCATGGGCGATCTCGATCCACGGGTCGGCCTGACCCGACGATCCCGCCGCGACCGCCGAGACCCCCTCGGACACCATGCGGTTGCCGCAGTCCTGGGCACCGGCTGGGGTGCCCTTCTCCTCGCAGGTGACGAGTTCGATCGGGCGCCCCCCGATGCCGCCGAGCCGGGCGTTGGCGTAGGCGACGACGGCCTCCGCCCCGCGGATCTCGTCGGTGGTGTCGTTGGCCTGTGTCTGCCCGGTGCTGATCCAGCCGATCTTGACCGGCGCGCCCGCCGCCGCCTTCTCCGGGCCGAGTGCGCGCGTGTCACCGCCGCCGTCTTCGCCCGACGCGCCGCTCGCGCATCCTGCGGCGAGCACGACCGCGCTGAGCGCAGCGGCCACCAGCCCGGCAGACCGTCCGAAATGGACCTTCATGCGGGAACCTCTCCTTCGTGGTGGGCCGTCCGCGGACGGCACCGGGGTGGGACGCGCGGTGGGTCAGGACAGGGTGGTGGCGCCCAGGTAGGCAGCCTCGAGCCCGGCGGGGTCCGCGGCGAGGTCGGCGGCTGCCTCGTCGCGGACGAGCTCGCCGTGCACCAGCACCACGGCCCGGTCGGCGACATCGAGGGCGAGCTGCACATGCTGCTCGACGAGCAGCACGACGGCCCCCGTCTCGTCGGCGATCCGGCGGACCACGGGCAGCAGCCCCTCGACGACGACCGGGGCGAGACCCATGCTCATCTCGTCGATGAGCAGCACCCGCGGCCGCTGGACCAGGGCCCTGGCCACGGCGAGCATCTGCTGCTCGCCGCCCGAGAGTTCCCCGGCCGTAACCCTCAGCCGCGGGGCGAGCGGGGGGAACAGGTCCACGATCTCGTCGTCGGTCGGGCCTCCGGCCCGGCGGGCGACGGCGAGGTTCTCCCGGACGTCGAGCGCTGTGAAGAGTGCCCGGTCGTCGGGCACGAGGACCAGCCCGGAACGGTTGGCGACGGCGGCCCGCCCGGAGGGCAGCGTCGTCCCGTTGACCCGCACGTCCCCGCCGAGGCGGGAGAGCAGGCCGGCCAGGGTCAGCATCAGGGTGGTCTTGCCGGACCCGTTGGGGCCCAGCACTCCCAGCACCGTGCCGGCCTCGACCGAGAGGTCCATGGGCCGGAGGACGGAGATCGGCCCGTACCCGGCCTCGAGGCCGCGCACCTCCAGCACCGGCCCGCCCGGGGCGGCGGTTCCGACCGGCCCTGCTGCTACGTTCGGGCTGCTCGTGCCGTTCGTCTCGCTCACGCCGTCACCTCCGCCGCGTGGGTGCTACCCAGGTAGGCCTCGGCCACCCGGGGATGGGTCCGGATCTCGGCCGGCGTGCCGTGTGCGATCACCTGGCCGAAGTCCAGGACGTAGATCTCGTCGCAGAGCCCGAGCACCAGGCTCATGTCGTGCTCGATCATCAGGATCGTGACGCCGCTGTCGCGGACGTCGCGCAGCCGCTCGCCGAGCCAGGCGCTCTCGGCGGTGTCCAGCCCGCCGGCCGGCTCGTCGAGCAGCAGGACGGCGGGCCTGCCGACCAGTGCCCTGGCGATCGACACGAGCTGGCGCTGGCCCTGCGAGAGCTCACCCGCGGGCCGCTCGGCCACCTCGGCGAGCCCGAGCAGGTCAAGGGTTTCGGCGAGGGCGTCGGTGGCGGTGCGGTCCTGGCGGGCGGTGAGCCCCACGGAGACGTTCTCCTGCACCGTCAGGTCCTCGTAGAGCTCGATCGCCTGGAACGTCCGTCCGAGGCCGGCCCGGATCCGCTGGTGTGGGCGCAGCCCGGTCAGGTGCCGGCCGTCGAGCACGACGGCGCCCTGAGCCCCGGCGAACCCGCTGATCCCGTCGACCGCCGTGGTCTTGCCCGCGCCGTTCGGGCCGATCAGGCCGACGATGTGACCCTGCGGGACGTCGAGGGAGATGTCGTCGACGGCGAGCACCCCGCCGTACTGCACGGTCAGCCCGCGAACCGACAGCAGATCGGGCCGCCCCGGCGGGGCGCCGGTGGGCCGGGGCCGCCGCGCGGCGGGTACAGCGGTCGGCGCGACGACCGATCCGGTCGCGGCACGGGTCTGGCCGCGGCGCTTGGCGATCAGCTCGTGAGCGGGCCCGACGATGCCCTCGGGGTTGAGGACCACGGTGAGCACCAACAGGATCGCCGCGACCACCTCGTACCAGAGCCCGGTCGGTACGACCTGGCCGACGAGCACGTAGAACACCCCGTTGACAGCGGTGACGCCTGCCAGCAGGCCGCCGGCCACGGACGTCGCCCCGGCGAGGTAGACCGTGCCGAAGAAGGTCAGCCCGAGGATCGCGGTGAACGGGTCGAAGGTGACGGTACCGAGCTTGTAGGCCAGCAGCGCGCCGCCGAGCCCGGCGAGGAACGCGCCGATCGCGAACGCGGCCAGCTTGACCCGGACGACGTCGACCCCCGCGGCCGCGGCCGAGCGCTCGTTGGCCCGTACGGCCAGCATCTGCGATCCCAGCCTGCTCCTGCGCAGCAGCGCGACCCCCAGGGCCACCGCGACCAGGACCACCAGGCAGACGACGCCGAAGGCGATCCGCGGGAAGTCCGCGCCGGTCCCGATGCCGAGGTCGATGCCGAACAGGGTCGGCGGGGGGACCGGCAGGCCCTCGGACCCGGCGATCGCCAGGTTACGGAACCAGAGCGCCTCCAGCGCGAAGGCCAGGGCGAAGGTCACCACGGCGACCGTCAGCCCGCGGATCCGCAGGGCCGGGAGCCCGATCACGACGCCGATGACGGTGGCGCCCAGCGCGGCCAGTAGCGGGGCGATCGGGAAGGGGACGCCGAGCGCGCCCGCCAGCGGTGCGAGAAGGAACGCCGCGACCCCCGCGAGCGGCAGCTGGGCGAACGACACCTGTCCCGCGTAGCCGGTTACGACGACCACCGACAGGGCGATGATCGCGAAGATGAAGGTCGAGATCAGCCCGCCCCGCAGCACCCCGGTGAACAGCGCCAGCCCCGCGACCGCGAGCACCACCGGTATCAGCGTCGGGAGCAGCAGGTGGCGTGGCCGTGGGGCGCGGCCGAGGTTCTGCACGATGAGTGTGCCGCGGCCGGGAAGCGGGCGCGCCCGGACCACCAGGACCAGAAGGATCAGGACCAACGGCACCAGCTCGGGCAGGCCGGAGGACGGCAGCCACGAGGCCAGGGTCTGCAGCAGCTGCACCTCGGACTGCAGGGCGCCGATGGCGAGCCCGGCGGCGACCGCCCACACCAGGTTCTGGAAGCGCGCGATGATCGCGGCGGCGAGGGCGGGGACGATGAACAGCGTGTAGGACACCGGGATCAGCGGCACGATCGGCGCGATCAGGATCCCGGCGAGCCCGGCGACCGCGGAGCTGATGACCCAGTTGCCGGCGGCGACGCGGTCGGGCGAGACGCCGCTGACGAAGGCGCCCTTCTCGCTCTCCGCGGCGGCCCGGGTGGCGAGGCCGAAGCGGGTCCGGCGGAATACCAGCGCGAGCGCCCCGGCGACCACGACCACGAGCACCGCAAGATAGATCCGGTCACCGGGCACCTTCACGGCGCCGAGGTTCCACAGGTCGACCGGGAAGATCGGGGCCACGGCGATCGCGGTGGTGCCCATCCGCGCGGCGATCAGCGCGGTGATCACGAGCGAGACACCGAGCGAGGCCACCGCCTTGGCGACCGGCGGCGCGTCGCGCAGCGGCCGGAACACCAGCAGGTGCAGGACGAGCCCGAGCAGCCCGGAGAGCGCCACGGCGATCAGCAGGGCCGGCAGCATCGGCATCTTCACGCCGATGTCGACGGTCTTCGGCAGGCCCGGGACCAGCAGGATGAGCTCACCCTTGCGCAGGTAGGCGTAGACGTACGCGGCCAGCAGGGCGATGCTGCCGGTCGCGAAGTTGATGATCCCCGAGCTGCGGTACGTCAGGGTGAGTGCGAGCGCGAGGGCACCGAACACCGCTCCGTTGCCGAGGCCGAGGAGCAGGAACACGACGTGCTGGGCCATGGTCACTCCGATGTGATCGTCCCCCCGGATGGGGAGGCCGGTGGTCGGACCACGGTCGACGAGGTCGCTGCCCCTGCACCGGCGAGGCGGTGACGAGAGTGTCAGACATGTGGTGATCGCCACAAGGGGATTCTCGCGGATGACATCTCTGAAGTCCGGTACATGACGAGTTGAGCTGTTGATTCGGCGGATCTGGCGATCGTCGACAGGTCGATCCATGCGGAGCTGCGCTGTCAGATAATGGATCTCCGACAGTTGTGGTGGACCGGTGGTCTCTGTCACGATCCGGCTCGGAACACACCCGTACCGCAGGGACCAGGGGGTCGACGACGATGCCGACAGCGACGACCGGGACGCCCGGACCCACCGCCCGATCCCGCCCGCTGCGCGTCGGCGTCGTGGGGGTGGGGTGGGGCGCCCATGTTCAGGTGCCCGCCTTTCGGGCCGCCGACGGCTTCGACCCGGTCGCGCTCTGCGCGCGCACCCCCGAGCGGCTGTCCCGGGTCGCGGAGCGGCTCGGCATCGCCGATACGTCCACCGACTGGCGGTCCTTCGTACGTCGTGACGACCTCGACGTGGTGTCCGTCGCGACGCCGACGGGACTACACCGCGAGATCACCCTCGCCGCACTCGACGCCGGCAAGGCGGTGCTCTGCGAGAAGCCGCTCGCCGGGGACCCGGCCGAGGCCCGGGAGATGGTCAAGGCGGCCGCCGCCTCGGGCAGACCCACCGGCTGCTGCTTCGAGAACCGCTGGAGCGCCGACTGGCTCGCGGTCGAGGAGACGGTCCGCAATGGCCTGCTCGGGCGGCCCTACCTGGCCCGGGTCAGCCGGAGCGCGTCGTACTGGCATCCGTCGCGGCGGCCGCTGCAGTCCGCGTGGATGTACGACCGCGCACAGGGCGGGGGGTACCTCGCCGGGATGCTCGTGCATGACCTCGACTACCTGTGCACGCTGCTCGGGCCGCCGGAGGCCGTCTGTGCCGAGGTGCGCAGCAGCGAGCCGGAGCGCATCCTGCCGGAGGGCGGCGAGCTGCACGTCACCGCCGACGACACGTCGGCCCTGCTGATGCGTATGGCCTCCGGGGCGCTGGCGGTACTCAGCGTGTCGACCGTCGGCGCGCACACCGACCACGTCCGGATCGAGCTCTTCGGGGCGGACGGCACCGTCGTCGGCGACGGGACGCTGCGCGAGACCCGGTACGCGGCCGGGCGGGCCGATGCCGACGGCCTGGCCCCGCTCGACCCGTCGCAGAGGGAGCCGGTCGCGCCGGGGGAGCTGCCCGGCGGGCTCGCCGGGGTCGCGAGCCGGGCCATGGCGCTGATGCTCGAGGACTGGGCGCCCGCGTTCGACGGTGCCGACACACCGGCCCCGACCTTCGCCGACGGCCTGCTGAGCCTTGCGATCATCGACGCTGCCCACCGGTCCGCTGCGGGCGCGGGCTGGGTCGCGGTCACCCCGTGAGGATCGACGTCCAGCACGCCACCGCCGATCCGGCCTGGAGCCCTGCGCTGCTCACCCCGGCGGCCCTCACCCGCTTCGCCCGCGCGGTGGAGGAGTCCGGCTACGGGGCGCTGGCCTTCACCGACCATCCGGCGCCGTCCGCCGCCTGGGTGCACGCCGACGGAGAGGGGACGGTGGACCCGTTCTCCGCGCTCGGTTTCTGCGCGGCGGTCACCAGCACGGTCCGGCTGCTGACGCTGGTGCTCGTGCTCGGGTACCGGCCGCCGCTCGCCACCGCCCACCAGGCCGCGAGCCTCGACGCCCTCAGCGGGGGGCGGCTGCTGCTGGGCGTCGGGACGGGATACCTGCGGTCGGAGTTCGCGGCACTGGGCGTGGACTTCGACCGTCGCCGCGAGCTGTTCGACGAGGCCCTCGTCGTGCTGCGCCCGGCGTTCGGGGGAGAGGACGTGCCGATCCCCGGCGGCGGCGGGCGCGCCACCCGGCCGCAGCCGCGCCCGGCGCGCCCCGGCGGCCCGCCGTTGTGGGTGCACGGCAACAGCCGGTGGGGCCGCGAGCGGGCTGCGCGGCACGGTGCGGGCTGGATCGGCGTCCTGACCTCCGACGTGCTCGCCCGCACGATGCGCACCGCACCGCTGCACCGCGCAGACCTCGCCCGGGTGATCGAGGACCTGCGGGAGCGGACGGTGGCCGCCGGTCGCCCCGCCGACGCCGTCGAGGCGGTCGTGACCGGCGTGTGGCCGCTGCTCGACGTTCGCGAGGGCTGGGATGCAGCCCGCCTGCGCGACGATGCCGCGGCGCTGGGGGCCGAGGGCGCGGACCGCATCCTTCTCGTCGTCCGCGGCGACGACCCGGCGGCCGCCGAGGACACCGTGCGTGCGTTGGGTGAGGACCTCGTCCGGCCGCTCGCCGATGTGTGACCACATGAGGACCGCAGTACCGACGACGGGAGCCCGACCATGACCCGCCCCCTTGAGGGCATCGCTGTCCTCGACTTCTCCGAGCACGGTTTCGTGCCGTCCGCCGCGGCCGTCCTCGCCGACCTCGGGGCCGATGTCGTGAAGATCGAGCGACTGCGTGGCGACGCCATGCGCACGATCATCGCGAACGGGCTGGTGGCCACGAAGGACGGCTACGACTTCCAGTTCGAGCTCTACAACCGCAACAAGCGGGGGATCGCCCTCGACGTCGAGACCCCGGCCGGTCGCGCCGTGTTCGAGAAGCTGGTCACCCGGTCCGACGTCTACGTCACCAACCAGCTCCCGCGTGTCCGGCGCAGGCTCCGGGCGGATCCCGGGGACGTCATGGCGATCAACCCGAGGATCGTCTACGCGAAGGGACACGGTCAGGGGCAGCGCGGTGCCGACGCCGAGGCGGGCGGGTTCGACGGCGTGTCCTACTGGGCGCGCGGCGGCGTGGCCCACGTGCTGACCGAGGAGGACGCCCCGCGCCCGACCCGCCAGCGGCCCGCCCTCGGCGACGGGCCGAGCGGGATGTTCCTCGCCGGCGGGATCTGTGCCGGGCTGGTGCACGCGCTGCGGACCGGGAAGGGCACCGTCGTCGACGTGTCCCTGCTGGGCTCGGCGGTGTGGACGCTGGGGCCCGACCTCGCCTACGCCACCCTGGCCGGCGAGCAGATGCCGATGGCCGACCCGGAGACGCTGACGCCGCTGATGGGGCAGTACCGGTCGGCCGACGGCCGGTGGGTCTCTCTGATGATGATCGACGAGCACCGGTACTGGGCGCCGGCCTGCCGTGCGCTCGGCCTGACCGACCTCATCGAGCCCTACGCCGACCGGGAGATCCGCAAGACCGCCTGGCCCGAGATCGCCGAGCGGATCCGCAAGGTGGTGAGCGGGCTCGGGCACGAGGAGCTCGCGGAGGCCCTGCGCGCGCAGGACTGCATCTTCTCGGTGTTCGCCTCGCCGGTGGAGGTCGCCCGCGATCCGGCCGTCGTCGCGAACGGGTACCTGATGGAGCACCCGGAGCACCCGGACGTCCGGCTCGCCGCCGCCCCGGCCCAGTTCGACGACGAGCTCCCGTCCGTCCGCCGTCCCGGGCCCGCACTCGGGGAACACACGCGCGAGATCCTCACCGACCTCGGCTACGGCGGGGCAGCCGTCGACCGGCTGCTCGCCGACGGGGTCGTCGCGCAGGCCTGAGCGGCCGTACCGGACGACAAACCCGGACAACGACGACGTCGGAGGACGACATGACAGCCATGACGGGACCGGGCACGGCCGGTGTGACGGGGGAGCCGCGGCTCCTCGTGGACGGGCACCTGACCGAGGCCGCCGACCACCGGCGGTACGACAACATCGACCCGGCGACCGAGCAGGTCCTCGGGCAGACCGCCGACGCGGGCCCGAGGACATGGACCGGGCCGTCGGGGCGGCGCGCAGGGCCTTCGACGAGTCCGGATGGGCGACCGACCGAGAGCTGCGCAGGCGGTGCCTCGCCCAGCTGCAGGCCGCGCTGAACGACGAGAAGAGGCGCTGCGCGCGGAGCTGGTCGCCGAGGCAGGTTCGCCGGTGGCGGTCACGCACGTCGCACAGCTGGAATGGCCGCTCGCCGACGGCCTGCGCGCACCACTGGAGCTGATCGACTCGTTCGCGTGGGAGCGCGAACTGCCGGACACGAACCTGTTCGGGCCCAGCCACCGGGTGGTGTGGAAGGAGCCGGTGGGGGCCGTTGCCGCCGTCGTGCCCTGGAACTTCCCGTTCGAGGTGACGATCAACAAGCTGGGCCCGGCGCCGGCGACCGGCAACACCGTCGTCCTCAAGCCGACGCCGGACACCCCGTGGAACGCGACCCGGATCGGGCGGATCGTCGCCGAGCGCACGGACATGCCGGCCGGGGTCGTGAACGTCGTCCCGACATCGGACAATGCGGTCGCCGAGCTGCTGGTGCGCGATCCACGGGTGGACATGGTGTCGTTTACCGGCTCGACGGCCCTACGGCGACCCGTGGGACCCGCAGAACATCGCCGGCCCGCAGATCAACGCCCAGCAGCGGGACCGCGTGCTCGGCTACATCGAGCGGGGCCGCAAGGAGGGAGCCCGCGTCGTCGTCGGCCGGGGGACGGCCCGCCCACCTGCCTGCGGGCTACTTCGTCGAGCCGACACTGTTGGCCGATGTGGACAACGACATGACGGTCGCCCGTGAGGAGATCTTCGGGCCGGTCCTGTGCGTCCTGCCCTACGACGACGAAACCGACGCCGTCCGGATCGCCAACGACAGTCCCTACGGTCTCTACGGGGCGGCCGCATGTTCTACGGCTCGGACGGCCCCCACGGTGGATACAAGCAGAGCGGGCAGGGCCGCCAAGGCGGCCTCGAGGGATTCGAACAGCACCTGCAGACCAAGACGGTCGGCTACGCCGGCTGATCACCGATCAGATCGTCGATAGGTCGCCATGCCAGGTCGTCTGGAAGGCAAGGTCGCGTTCGTCACCGGGGCGGCCCGGGGTCAGGGCCGGAGCCACGCGGTGCGGCTCGCGCAGGAGGGGGCCGACATCGTCGCGGTCGACATCTGCGCGCAGATCGAGTCCGATCCCTATCCGCTGGCCACCGAAGCCGGTCTGGCCGAGACCGCCGTGCTGGTGGAGAAGCTGGACCGCCGCATCGTCACCCGCATCGCCGATGTCCGGGAGCGCCGACAACTCGAGGAGGCCGTCCAGGCAGGCGTCGCGGAGCTGGGGCGGCTCGACGTGGTGGTGGCCAACGCGGGCATCCTTCCGATGGCCATGGGGGATCCTGACCCGATGGACTTCGTCGACGCCACCGATGTCGATCTGATCGGGGTGATGAACGCCGTCGCGGTGTCGGTGCCACACCTGCCGGACCACAATCGATCGTCGTGACCGGGTCGACGGCCGCGATGCTGCCCAACACGACCGACAACCCCGCCATGGGGCCCGGCAGCGCGGGATACGGCTGGGCGAAACGCACCCTGATCGGATACGTGGAGCAGATGGCCCTGCACCTCGCGCCGAGGTTCATGCGGGTCAACGCCGTGCACCCGACCAACGTCAACACCCATCTACTGCACAACGACGGGCTTTACGGCATGTTCCGTCCCGACCTCGAGCACCCGACCCGGGAGGACGTCGAACCCGCGTTCACGACGTTCCAGGCCATGCCGATCCCGTATGTCGAACCGGTCGACATCTCCAACATGGTCCTGTTCCTCGCTTCCGACGAGGCCCGCTTCATCACCGGGCAGCAGATCCGGGTCGATGCCGGCTCGCTGCTGAAGTTCCCGCAGGGCCCCGCGGGCGGGCGGGCGGCACGGTCGTGTCAGGAGCTGCGCGGGAAGCGCAGCATCGTGCGGGCGTTCGTCTCGGTGATCTTCACGACCTCGTCGTCCGGGACGTCGGCCAGGACCTCGGTCGCGCGCTTGCGGCTGTTGGGCCAGTTCGAGTCGCTGTGCGGGAAGTCGATCTCCAGCATGATGCGGTCGACGCCGACGTCGTAGCGGTTCTTCACACCGAACTCGTCGTCGATGAAGCAGCCCCAGAAGTGCTCGCGGTAGAGGTCGGACGGGCGGCTGTGGAAGTCGATGTCGTGCTGGTAGTGGCGGTGCCGCTCCCATACGAAGTCCGCGCGCTCGAGGATGTAGGGGATCCAGCCGATTCCGCCCTCGGCCAGTGAGAACTGCAGCTTCGGGTGCCGCTGGAGCACACCGGAGAACAGCAGGTCGGTGAGCGTCCACATCAGATTGGTGGAGAAGAGTGTGATCGCGACGGCGAAGGGCGCGTCCGGCATGACCATCTCGCCCGGCATCGCCTTCGACTTGGCGAACGAGAAGCCCGGCACGAAGCTGCCGGAGCCGAAGTGCAGGGACAGGACTGTGCCGGTCTCCTCGCACGCGTTCCAGACGGGCTCCCAGTGGTCGGAGTGGAACGAGGGCAGGTCCAGCGCGACCGGGGCGTCAGGGAACGAGATGGTCCGCGACCCCTTCGCCGCGGTCCGCAGGATCTCCTTCGCGGCGAGTTCGGGATCCCAGGTCGGGACGATCGAGAGCGGGACGAAGCGGTCCGGCGCGGTGGCGCACCACTCGTCGATGTAGAAGTCGTTCCAGGCCTGGGCGCAGATCAGGGCGAGGTCCTTGTCGGCCGCGCGCTGGAACACCCCGCCACCGAATCCGGGGAAGGACGGGAAGCACAGCGCGGCCTGGACACCGTCGAGGTCCATGTCCTTGACCCGGGCCGCGGGGTCGTAGCAGCCGGGAATCATATCCTCGTAGCGCACGGGATCCATGCCCCACTGTTCGGCCGGCTTGCCCGCGACGGCGTTGAGCCCGACGGTCGGGAAGATCGTCCCGTCGTAGTGCCAGACGTGCTTGCCGTTCTGCTCCTCAATGCGCGGACCCCGCGCCTTTAGGCGCTCCGGCAGGCGGCTCTGCCACACCTGCGGGTGCTCGATGAGGTGGTCGTCGACCGAGACGATCTGGTGGTGGTCCTGCAGCGGCATGGGCGCGTCCCCTTCGACAGCGGCGGTGAGCAGCGACGTGCAGATCGATCGTGACTGTACAAGCAGTCTGACGTTGATGTCATCATTCATACCGTGGTTGGTTGGGCAGAAATACGCCGTGTGTTGCCGCGGACGGCTTGAAACGGGCCCCTTCATCTGACAGCGTGTTCACAGTGACTGTCAGGGAGGATGCGCGATGACTGATCGGCGACTGGTGGTGTGCGCCAGCCACAGCCCGGGGATGGAACGCGACCTCGCGAGGGAACAGGGCATCACTTTCCGCGAGGGGCTCGCCCGCACCCGGGGGATCGTCGAGGCCTTCGACCCGGATCTGGTGGTCCTCTTCGGCGGCGATCACCGGCACGCCTTCACCACGGTCGTGCCGAGCTTCGCGATCGCGCTGTCCGCCGGCATCCTGGCCGAAGGCCCGCACCCGCGGGGCGAGCTGCAGGTGCCCGCCGGGACCGCCAGGGAGCTGGCCGAACACCTCCTCGCCTCGGGCGTCGACGTCGCGGTGTGCCGGGACGTCACGCTGGACCACGCCTTCGCCCAGCCGCTGCGTGACCTGCTCGGCGGTCTCGACGGACGACCCGTCGTCCCGGTCGCGGTCAACTGCGCCACCGCCCCGCTGCCCCGGGCCTCCCGGGTGCTGACCCTCGGCGACGCGGTGGCGTCCTTTCTCGACCACAGGCCGGAGAAGGTCCTCGTGATCGGGACGGGCGGGCTGTCACACTCCCCGCCGAGCCTCGAGCTCGACGCGTGGGACATCGACCCCGAGACCCGGGCTCGGGTGATCGAGGACGGCCGCGCCGCCGCGCGGACGAAGATCCGGCCGGAGTGGGACGCATCCTTCCTCGATGCACTGGCCCGTTGGGACCGCTCCGAGTTGGAGACCCTCACCGACGGGGCACACGCCGCCGCGGGAGCGGGGGCCAACGAGGTTCGGACGTGGCTGGCGGCCGGTGCCGCGGGTGGAGGCACGCCGCTGACGACGGTCGTCTACGAACCCGTCGAGGACTGGATCACCGGGATGGCGGCCGCGGTCGGCGGCTGACCGGATCGACCCGGGGCGCAGCGTCCCGGGTGCACCTGACACGCGCCGCATCGCCGCGGCGGCCCCGGAGGTGGAGTCAGTGAAGCCAGCAGAATCGTCCTACGACGTCGTCGTCCTCGGCAGTGGCGCGGCGGGGCTCTCCGCTGCCGTCACCGCCGCGTCGGCGGGCCTGAGAGTGCTGGTGGTCGAGAAGGCCGACCAGCTCGGCGGCACCACCGCCTGGTCCGGCGGCAACGTCTGGATCCCGAACAACCCGCTGATGCCCTCGGTGGGGGTGCCGGACAGCGCGGAGGAGGCGATGACGTACCTGCTGTCGCTCTCCCGGGACGTGATGGACGAGGACCTGGTCCGCGCCTTCGTCACCGCCGGCCCGGAGATGGTCGCCTTCCTGGACGCCAAGGCAGGTACCGAGTTCTACGTGGCGGAGGGCTTCCCGGACTACCACCCGGAACGGCCGGGCGGGAAACCGCAGGGCGGTCGCACGCTGGAGACACCGCTGTTCCCGTTCGACGAGCTGGGCGAGTGGCAGCACCGGGTCACACCCGGCCCCTACTTCGCCGAACTGGCTCTGGTGCAGAAGGAGACGCCGATCGGGGCGGCCGTCCCGCAGCCGCCGTCGGCCGAGGAGCTGGAGCGGCGGAAGGTGCACGACGAGCGCGGCCGCGGGCATTCGCTCGTCGGTCGACTGCTGAAGGCCTGCCTCGACCTCGGCGTCGTGCCGGTGACGTCGGCCCGCGCCCGGGACCTCGTGCGCGTCGAGGGCCGGGTCACCGGCGTGGTCGTGGAGGTCGACGGCACCCGGCGGGAGGTCACGGCAAACCGCGGGGTCGTGCTTGCCACCGGTGGGTTCGAGTGGAACGAGGCCTACAAGAAGGCATTCCTGCGCGGCCCGCTGACCCACCCGGTCACGATGCCCACGAGCGAGGGCGACGGGCTCACCATGGCCATGCGGATCGGGGTGTCGCTGGGCAATATGCGGGAGGCGTGGTGGAGCCCGGTCGCGGACCTGCCGCCGGGTGTCAACGCGATGAACCGGGTGATGGTGAACGCAGACCGGACCCGGCCGCGGTCCATCATGGTCAACCGGACCGGGCGGCGCTTCACCAACGAGGCCGCCAACTACAACGCCTTCGGAGGGGCCTTCCACGCCGAGGACGTCGCGGACTTCCGCTACGCCAACCTGCCGTGCTGGCTGGTGTTCGACCAGGAGTACCTCCGCCGCTACGGCACGGTCGGGCCGTTCCCGCCGGGGGAGGAACCCCCGCCGTGGCTCACCACTGCGGGATCGCTGCGCGAGCTCGCCGAGACCCTGGGGATCCCGCCCGAGGCGTTCGCCGAGACCGTCGAGCGCTGGAACGCCTACGCCGCCGCCGGGCACGACCCGGACTTCCATCGCGGGGAGAGCGCGCATGACCGCTGGTGGGGCGACCCGCACCTGAAGGGCCGACCCGGGGCCACCCTCGGTCCGCTCACCGAGCCGCCCTTCCATGCGATCTCGCTGGTCAGCGGCGCGCTGGGGACGAAGGGCGGGCCGCGCACGGACGTCGACGCCCGGGTACTCGACCTCGACGGCCAGGCCGTCGAGGGGCTCTACGCGGCCGGGAACGTGATGGCCTCGCCGTTCGGGATGACCTATGGCGGCGCCGGCGGCACCCTCGCTCCGGCCATGGTCTTCGGCTTCCTCGCGGGCCGGCACCTGGCTGGGATGCGGTGAGCGCGGCACACTCCGACGAGGTCGACCGGAACCGGAACGCGCGCCGGGCCGCGCTGGCGGGCGGCGTCGGCACGCTCATCGAGTTCTTCGACTTCAGCGTCTACGCCTACGTCTCGGTCACCATCGCCCCGCTGTTCTTCCCGGGCGGCGACCCGACGGCGTCGCTGCTGGCGACCCTCGCGGTGTTCGGTACCGCCTACGTCGTCAGGCCGCTCGGCGGGATCCTGTTCGGACACCTGGGCGACCGGCACGGCCGGCGGACCGCGCTGGTGGCGACCGTGGTCTGCATGGGAGCCGCCAGCACGCTGATCGGCCTGCTCCCCACACACGCTTCGATCGGCGCAGCCGCCGCGGTCCTGCTGCTCGCCCTGCGGCTGGTGCAGGGACTGTGCGCCGGCGGCGAGATCGGGGGTGCGACAACGCTGATCGCGGAGCTCGCCCCGTCGCGGCGCCGGACGCTCTACGCCAGTGCGCCGGGGATCGGCGGCACTCTGGGATTCGGCACGGCATCGGCCGTCGTCGCTCTGATGATTGCGTTCACCACGCCCGAGCAGATGACGGAGTGGGGCTGGCGGATCCCGTTCCTGGTGTCCGTGCCGCTGACGGTGCTGTCGCTCTGGGCCCGCCGCCGCGTGCCGCAGGACCCGGTCGTGCAGGACGACACGCCCCGGCCCCTGCCGGTGGTGGAAGCGGTCCGGCGCAGCCCGCGGGGCGTGGTGCTCACCGCGGGCCTGAGCCTGGTCGCCAACGGGACGACCTACATCGGCCTCACCTACTTCTCCATCCACCTGGTCGGTGTCCTCGGCTACCCGAAGGGACCGGTCGCGTGGATCACCATGGCGGTGATCTTCCTGTCCGCCCCGTTCGCGCCGCTGTGCGGGATCTGGGCGGACCGGATCGGGGTGAAACGCGTCGCCTTGATCGGGCTGATCGGCTACCTGCTGGTGGCCTATCCGGTGATGCTCGCGATGGGCATCGGCAGCCTCGTCCTCACCGCGGTCGTCTTCCTGGTGTTCGTGGCGATGAACGCGCCCATCCAGGTCGCCACCTTCGCCCTGATGCCACGGCTGTTCGACCGGGACGTGCGGTATTCGGGCGTGGCACTCGGCTACAACATCGGGGTCGTCATCGCGGGCGGGAGCGCGCCGCTCATCGCCACCTGGCTGGTCTCGGTCACCGGCGACGTCAACGCCCCCGCGTTCTTCGTCGGTGTGGTCGTGCTGCTCGGTACCGCCGCGGTGCTCGCCATCCGGCCCTCGGATCTCCGGGCGACCGGTGACGAGCTCGCAGCGGGAACGACCGAGGGGGTACGGGCATCGTGAGCAGCTCCGTTCGCACCGGATCGCCGGTCTGGGACCTGGTCGTCGACCGGGCGGAGGCCACCCCCGACGGCCAGATGGCCACCGACGAACACGGCCGCAGCCTCACCTTTGCCGGCTTCCGGGAGGCCGTGCAGCGGTCGGCGGCCGGGTTCGCGGCACTCGGGGTCGGGCAGGGCGCGGTGGTGTCCTGGCAGCTACCGAGCCGGATCGAGACGATGGTGGCGACCTGTGCGCTCGCTCTGCTCGGGGCCGTGCAGAACCCGATCATCATGTCGCTGCGCGAGCCCGACCTCGAGTTCGTGTGCCGGCAGGTGGGCACGGACCTCCTCCTGGTCCCCACCACGTTCCGCGGCTACGGCCACGCCGAGGCGGCCCACGCGATCGCCGGGCGGACACCGGGGCTGCGGGTCCTCGTCGTCGACGACGATCTGCCCACCGGGAGCGGGGCGGCGCCGGTCGTGGCTCCGGCCGGCCCGGAACCGGTGCGCTGGGTCTTCTACACCTCGGGCACCACGTCGGAACCCAAGGGCGCCAGACACACCGACGCCGGGCTCTTCGCCGCGGCACGCACCTACACCGAGCACATCCGGCCGCTGCCGGAGGACCGCATCGCGGCGCTGGCACCGATCGCGCACGTCGGCGGGGTGCTGCACGTGCTCGTCTCGTTGCTCAGCGGCGCGGCGCTGGTGCTCACCGAGGTCTTCGAGCCCGCGTCGACGGCCCGGCAGCTCCGCGAGGCCGGGATGACCTACGGCGGTAACGGGACCCCGTTCGTCCAGGCGTTCCTCCGGCTGCAGCGGGAGCGGCCCGGTGAACCGCTGTTCCCCGACCTCAAGGCGTTCCTGATCGGCGGCGCACCGCGCCCGGCCGGTCTGCACGGCGAGGTGAGGGCCGAGCTGGGCGGAGCCGGGATCGCATCGGGCTACGGGCTGACGGAGTGCCCGTTCTTCGCATGGGCCGCCCCCGACGACGGCGACGCGGTCATGGCCACCACCGAGGGCCGGCCGGGGCCCGGCGGGCAGACCCTGATCGTCCGGCCGGATGGCACGGCGGCCGCTCCAGGTGAGGAGGGCGAGCTGCGGATCCGCGCGCCGCAGCTGACCGTCGGCTACGTCGACCCGGCCCTCGACGCGGAGGCGTTCGACGAGCAGGGGTACTTCCGGACCGGTGATCTCGCAGTACTCGGCACCGACGGCACGCTCACGATCACCGGCCGGATCAAGGACGTGATCATCCGCAATATGGAGAACGTGTCGGCGCCCGAGGTCGAGAACCACCTCGCCACGCTCCCCGGGCTGCGCGACTGGACGGTCGTCGGGGTGCCCGACCCGGTCACCGGGGAGCGGGTCTGCGCGGTCGTGGTCCCCGAGGACCCCGCGGCGGCGCCGACCCTGTCGGAGGTCTGTGCGCACCTCACAGCACGGGGGCTGAACACGCGGAAGCTACCGGAGCGCCTCGAGGTGCTCGACGTGCTGCCGCGCAATGCGATGGGCAAGGTCGGCAAGGCGGCGCTGGTGCGCCGGATGACGGGCGAGGGGGAGCGATGAGCTGGATCGAGGACTACTACGCGGCGTGGAACGCCGAGAGCCCGGGCGGGGTCGCGGCGTTCATGGCCGACGACGTCGTGTTCGAGGACGTCACCGCGGGGCACGTCGCGCGGGGTGCGCATCAGGTGCGGAAGTTCGTCGAGATCTGCAACGAGAAGGTCCCTGGAGTGAGCTACGAGCTGGTGCGCAGCCACGCCTGCCCGGACAGTTACGCGGCCGAGTGGGTCATGCAACCGATGGGCCTGCGTGGCGTCTCGTACGGCTCGCTGCGCGAAGGCCGGATCACCTCCAACCGCGACTACTGGAACGGGGCCGCACTGCCGGCGGTCGGCGGCACGGGCAGCGCCTCCGTCTCCCTGGTACGCAGGCTGCTGGAGCTGCTGCAGGAGGGCGGCCCCGCCGAGCACGGGGTCGAGCTGGCCGCCCTGTTCGACGCCGACGCCGAGTACTGCTTCCACGTGCCCACCGCCGAGACCGTCCGCGGCCGGGATGCGGTGCTCGCCGAGCTCACCAGGCAGACCACCCACTACTCCGACCTGCGCTGCGAGGTCCGTTCGACGACGGCGGCGGGGGACCGCGTCGTCATCGAGCGGGAGGACAGTTTCGTGCTCGCGGGGGCCTCGACCCGGGTGTCCTACCCGCTGGCGGCGGTGTTCGAGCTGACGGCGAATGGCCTGATCGGCTCCTGGCGCGAGTACTGGGACAGGGAGGTCCTCACCGCCCAGGCCGGGTCCGCGACGGCCTGACGAGCGGATATACCGTGATCGCCGGCACCACGGTGCGGACCATCGCCGAGCGCGGCCCGTCGACGGCGGTCTCACCGCCCATCTCGACGTGCCGGACACCAGCGCGGCCGCCGCCTTCGTGGAGAGCCCGGTCGGGCGGCGGCCGTGCCGGTCACCGCTCCGCGGCGACGGGGACCGGCCAGGCAGACACGACGTCGTCGACCGTCGAGACCCTCGCCAGCATGGCGAGCTGGTGGCGCAGCGCCAGCTCCACGAACTCCGGCGGGGTGCCGCCGACCGCCTCGCGCGGCACCACCACCCGGAACCCGGCGTGCTGCAGGTCCGCGGCGGTGAGCGTGAGGGCCACGTTGACCGAGACGCCCACGAGCACGACGGTCTCGGCGCGGAATCCGCGCAGCAGGTCCAGCAGCTCGGTGCCGCGGGTGGGCCAGAGGCCGTGGTGCCGGTTCTGCACCAGGTCGCCCTCCGCGAGCAGCTCGGGCACCACGCACGCCGCCGGCAGTCCGGGTGCGTTCGCGGCGTCCGCCTTCTCCAGCGCGCGCCACAGTGGTGCGGTCCCGGTGCGCCGCCCGCCGAGGTGGCCCTCGAACACCGCGTGCACCACTCGCACGCCGGCCAGGCGGGCCGCGGACAGCACGCGGTCGACGTGCTCGACGAGGGCGCCTGTCGACTCCTTGAGCGCGGACAGGGTGGCCTCTGCCCCCACCGCCCCGCCCTGGCACTCCACGCAGAGCACCACTGTCTTGTCGATATCTGACGTATCCGCCATCGCTGTCTCCCGTGTTGTGGCTGTTGTACTCATTACTCTTCCCGAAGATGAGTCTGTGGGAAAGTTTTTCTGACAAAACGTGCACGAACTGGATACGCTCGCCACAACCGAAGACGGGAAGGGTCGACGATGACCGACACCGGCAGCGCACGGGTGGTGGACGACGAGCCCGGAGTACTCAGCGGTGGACGATGGGCCCGCACGTGTCCGCGGCCGACCTCCACGGCACCGGCGAGATCGCCGCGCCCGTCCACGAGACAGCACCGAACCCTCTCTCGGCGAGCTACGTCACCGGCGACGGCCGTGCCGTCGTGCTGGTGATGCTGGAGTCGGACCGGTTCTGGGGCCCGCTCACGGAGGCCCTCGGCCGGCCCGAGCTCGCCACCGACCCGCGCTTCGCGGACGCCGCGTCCCGGATGGCCCACTCGCGCGCGTGCGTCGCGGAGCTCGACGCGACCTTCGGTGCCATGACGATCGAGGAGGCCGCGCAGCGGCTCTCCCGCCGGCGCGGTGTCTGGGCCCGCTTCACCAGGCCGGGCGAGGCCTCCCACGACCGGCAGGCCGAGGTCAACGGCTACGTCGCGGACCTCGCCACGGCCGACGGCGGCACCCTGCGCGTTGTCACCGCGCCCGCGCAGTTCGACGAGACCGCCCCCGCCCCGTCCGCGCACCCGGGCACGGTGAGCACACCGACGCGTTGCTCGCCGAGC
>NZ_JADQDD010000060.1 GCF_019263595.1 Pseudonocardia sp. KRD291
ATCGCGCGGTAGCCGTCGGGGATCTCGTCCATGCCGATGGTGCGGTCGAAGACCTTGCCCGGCTGGATCTTGCCCTCGAGCACGTCGGGGAGGAGCTCCTCGATGTAGTTCCGCGCCGGGGCGACCCCGCCCGCCATCTTGATGTTGCGCATGAACGTGCCGGTGTCGAGCGGGACGCTGTCGTACTGCGAGACGCCGACCCGGCCGACGGTGCCGCCGTCGCGGGTGACGTCGATCGCGGTGGACACGGCCTGCTCGTAGCCGACGCACTCCAGCGCGGCGTGCACGCCGTCGCCGCCGGTCAGCTCGCGCACCTTCGCCACACCCTCGTCACCGCGCTCGGCGACGACGTCGGTGGCGCCGAACTCGCGGCCGAGGTCGGTGCGGTCGGTGTGGCGGCCGAGCAGGATGATCCGCTCGGCGCCGAGGCGGTTCGCGGCGAGCACAGCGGAGAGCCCGACCGCGCCGTCACCGACGACGGCGACCGTGTCGCCCTTGCGCACGCCCGCGCTGACCGCGGCGTGGTGCCCGGTCGGGAACACGTCGGACAGCGTCAGCAGCGAGGCGAGCAGCTTCTCGTCCGGCTCGCCGGGCAGCCCGACGAGGGTGCCGTCGGCGAACGGGACCCGGACGTACTCGCCCTGCCCGCCGTCGGTGCCATCGGCGCCCCAGCCGCCGCCGTGCCGGCACGAGGTCTGCAGGCCCTCCCGGCAGAAGTCGCAGGTGTTGTCGGCCCAGACGAACGGCGCGACCACCAGGTCGCCCTTCTTCGTCGCCGACACCCCGGAGCCGACCTCCTCGACCACGCCGAGGAACTCGTGGCCGATCCGGGCGCCCTCGTCGGACTTCTCGGCGCTCTGATAGGGCCACAGGTCACTGCCGCAGATACAGGAGCGCACGACGCGCACGATGGCGTCGGTCGCGTCGCGGAGCTTGGGGTCGGGCACCTCGGAGACGCGGATATCGCCGGGTCCGTGGATCAGGGTGGCGCGCATGATGGGCGGTCCTCCGTAGTCGTCGACTGCTCACCTGCGGATTACCCGGGTCCATGTGGTCGTATGCGCACCCGGTGGTGTGAGGGCGGTCGCGCGCGTCCCGGTGGCCCCGCACCCGGCCCTCCCGGGCGGCCCGGCATGCTGGTCCGATGGCGAACTGGGGTGCGGTCCTGCGCAAGGCCGCGGACGTCGTGATGACGCTGCTCGACGACTCGAGGAAGAACGAGCGGGGGCGGCAGGGGCCGCGACCGGGCGGCACCCCGGCGCCGGCCGGGCATTCCGGGGTGCGGACCGCCCCGTCCGGTGACCGGGCCCGGGAGATCACCTACGCGCCGGACATGGACGGCGCCGCGGACCCGGGCGAGATCATCTGGACCTGGGTGCCGTTCGAGGAGGATGCCTCGCAGGGCAAGGACCGCCCCCTGCTGGTCGTCGGGCGGGCCGGTTCCGGCCTGCTCGGGCTGATGCTCTCGAGCCAGGGCCACCGCTCCGACGACGCGAACTGGGTCGGGATCGGGTCCGGGGCGTGGGACCGCGAGGGCCGCCCGTCCTACATCCGCCTGGACCGGGTCCTCGAGGTCGAGGAGAACGGCATCCGCCGGGAGGGCGCGATCCTGGAGCGGGACAAGTTCGACCGCGTCGCCGGTGAGCTGCGCGGACGCTACGGCTGGCGCTGAGGTCCGGCCACTGTCAGTTGGGGCTGTTCTCGTCCGGGAACGTGCCCAGCGGCGCCGGGACGGCGTGCAACCGCTCGAGCAGGCCCGCCTCGCGGGCCAGCAGCATCCGGATCTCGCGCAGCCGGTGCACCGGGCTGGTCTGTTCCAGCAGCGCCTGCCGGTCGTCCATCGGCAGCAGGCAGTCCGCGGCCAGCAGGTGCGCCAGCTGGTCGGGCGGGGTGTCGTCCTTCGGCTCGGCCCAGTCGTCGGAGCGCCACGCCGTGCCGCAGTAGCGCCGGTGCGCCTCGCGGGCCGCGGCGTCGAGCATCGCGATCAGCCGCTCGTCCGGCTCGTTCTCGCTCACGTCGGGCAGGAACTCCACCGAACCGGTCAGGTACGGCCTGGACTCGGTGTCGAGGTCGATCAGCCGGAACCGGCGGGCGCCGCGGGTGACGACGTCGTAACGTCCGTCCGGCAGCCGCCGGGCGTCGATCAACGCGGCGGTGCACCCGACGCCGTAGAGCCCGGCGAGGCCGTCGGCGTCGGGGGAGTGGCCCTCGCGCACCGCGACGACGCCGAACTCCTTGTCCGGCACCTCGCCGGTGATCAGGTCGACGGTCAGCTGCCGGTACCGCGGCTCGAAGATGTGCAGGGGCAGCGCCGCTCCCGGCATCAGCACCGTCCCCAGCGGGAACAGCGGGATCGTCGCGGCCACGCAGCTCACGGTAGTACGGGCCCGGTGGCGACGCCCGGCGGTCGGAGCACGGCGAACGCGTCGGTCACCCGCAGCGTGCGGTCGGTGAACCGGAACAGCGCCGCGGGCCGGCCGCCGGCCCGTCCGGGGGGCGCGACCGCCCCGGTCGGGGCGAGCAGATCGCGGCGGGTCAGCACGCGCTGCAGGTTGGTCGCCGACACCGTGTGCCCCAGCGCCGTCGCGTAGAGCTCGCGCAGCGCCGAGATGGTGAACTCCGCCGGCGCCAGCGCGAAGCCCAGGTTGGTGTAGGACAGCTTGGCGCGCAGGCGGTCCCGTGCCACGTCGACGATCCCGGCGTGGTCGAACGCGGTCTGCGGCAGGTCGTCGACACCGTGCCAGGCGGTGTCCGGGGGCAGCGCGGGGTCGGCGTCGGAGGGGACCAGCCCGACGAACGCGGTCGCGATCATCCGGACCCCGGCGCCGGTGCGGTCCGGGTCGGAGAACACCGAGAGCTGCTCGACGTGGGCGACCTCGCGGACGTCGACCTTCTCGGTGAGCTGGCGGCGGACCGAGCTCTCGACGTCCTCGTCGTCGCGCAGGCGCCCGCCCGGCAGCGCCCAGCGCCCGGCGTCCGGGTCCATCGCCCGCTGCCAGAGCAGCACCCGCAGCCGCTCCGAGCGGATCTGCAGGACGGCCGCGAGCACCTCGTGCTCGGTCGGGCGGGTGGACATGGGACCGCAGCGTAGAGGCGTGCCCGGGGTGTCCTCCGGCTGCCCGCCGGGTTACCGGGAGGTGAGGTGCGGGTCACGTGGACGGTGTCGCGGCCGGAGGGCCGGTGCTACGATCCCGGTAGTTTCCGCTCACCAGGCGAAAACCAGAGGACGCCCTCGGAGGACGACGATGAGCGTGAGCACCGTGAGCACGGCCCCGGCCGGGACACCGGCCGAGGAGGTCGACCCCGGCCCCGCGTGGGCCGAACAGGTGCGTGCCCTGGCCCGCAGGCGCGACGCCGTCGTGCTGGCGCACAACTACCAGCTACCCGCCATCCAGGACGTCGCCGACCACGTCGGGGACTCGCTCGCGCTGTCCCGGATCGCCGCCTCCTCGGAGGCGTCGACGATCGTGTTCTGCGGCGTGCACTTCATGGCCGAGACCGCGAAGATCCTCGCCCCGGACAAGACCGTGCTGATCCCGGACGCGCGGGCCGGCTGCTCGCTGGCCGACTCGATCACCGCCGAGCAGCTGCGCGAGTGGAAGTCGCAGCACCCCGGGGCGGTGGTCGTGTCGTACGTGAACACCACCGCCGCGGTGAAGGCCGAGACCGACATCTGCTGTACCTCGTCGAACGCGGCGGAGGTCGTCGACTCGATCCCGCGCGACAAGGAGGTCCTGTTCCTGCCCGACCAGTTCCTCGGCGCCCACGTCCGCCGCGAGCTGGGCCGGGAGGACATGCACGTCTGGGCCGGGGAGTGCCACGTGCACGCCGGGATCAACGGCGCCCAGCTGACCGCGCAGGCGCAGGCCGACCCGGACGCCGAGCTGTTCGTGCACCCCGAGTGCGGCTGTGCCACCTCGGCGCTCTACCTCGCCGGGACCGGCGCGGTGCCCGCCGACCGGGTCAAGATCCTCTCCACCGGCGGCATGCTGGACGCCGCCCGCGCGACCGGCGCGAAGTCGGTCCTGGTCGCCACCGAGGTCGGGATGCTGCACCGCGGCGCTGGACGCGGTGCGGGCCGGGCTGCGGGTCGTCGTGGTCACCAAGGACGCGATCGACGCCGGGAGCACCCGCTGGGCACAGGGCGGCGTCGCCGTGGTCCTGGGCGACATCGAGGGGGACTCGGTCGCCGCGCTCGCGCAGACACCGGACCGCGCCCGGGCCGGTGTCTGCGCGAGCGCGGCGCCGTCTTCGATTCAGCAGGGCCCGATTCAGCAGGGCCCGACGCAGCAGGCCTCGGCGCAGGGTCTCCGCCCGCCCACCCGGTCCGGCTCGATCGGACGCGGGAGGGCGGGCACTCGGCGTTCCGGGTCGTGCACGCCGGCGGCGACGCGACCGGGGCGGAGATCGAGCGTGCCCTGGTCGCCGCGGCCGCGACCGCGGAGATCACGGTGCTGACCGGGCACGTCGCCGTGGACGCGTTGCGGGACGCGGGCGGGCGGGTCGGTGGCCTGTCCGTGCTCGACGACGCCGGGCGCGCGGGCCTGCTGCGCGCGCCGGCGGTGCTTCTGGCCAGCGGTGGCTACGGGCAGCTCTACGCCAGCACCACGAACCCGGACACCTCCACCGGCGACGGCGTCGCGCTCGCGCTACGGGCCGGGGCGGCGGCGTCGGACCTGGAGTTCGTCCAGTTCCACCCGACCGTGCTCTACACCGGGCCCGCCCTCGGCCGTCGACCGCTGGTCACCGAGGCGGTGCGCGGCGAGGGGGCGGTGCTGCGCGACCGGACCGGGACCGCGTTCATGGCCGGGGTGCACCCGCTGGCCGACCTGGCCCCGCGCGACGTCGTCGCGGCGGCGATCGCGCGGCGGATGACCGAGACCGGCGCGGACGCGATGTATCTCGACGCCACCGCACTGGAGGGTTTCGCGGCGCGCTTCCCGACCGTGTACGCCTCCTGCCGCGAGGCCGGGATCGACCCGCGCACCGAGCCGATCCCGGTGACCCCGGCCGCGCACTACGCGTGCGGCGGCGTCGTCGCCGGCACCGACGGCCGGACCGGTGTGCCCGGTCTCTACGCGGCGGGCGAGGTCGCCCGGACCGGGCTGCACGGGGCGAACCGGCTGGCGTCGAACAGCCTGCTGGAGGGGCTCGTGGTGGGGGAGCGGGTGGTCCGCGCGGTGCTGGCCGACCGTGTGCTGCCGCGTACCGCGTCGCCGGAGCTGGTGGCGCCCGCTCCGGCGGTCGGGATCGCCGACCGGGGTGTCGTGCAGCGCGCGATGAGCACCTGCGCCGGGATCGGGCGCGACGCCACCGGCCTCGCCGCCGCCTCGGACGCCGTCGAGACGGCCACGTCGACCGCCGTCCCGATCGACCGGGCCGGGGTCGAGGACGCGGCGCTGACCCTGCTCGCGCAGGGGGTGCTGGCCGCGGCCGGGACCCGGCGCGAGAGCCGCGGCTGCCACGTCCGCACCGACTTCCCGGACCGCGACGACGTGTGGCAGCGGGAGAGCCTCGTGGTCACCCTCGACGGCGCCGGGCTGCCGGTCGTCGGCCGCGACGCGATGGCGGGTGTGGCATGAGCACCCGGACCTCGGGCCGGGTCGCGGCGGGCGTCGGCGGGACCCGTGAGATCGGCGTGCCCGACCCGGACGACCTCGCCCGTGTCGTGCGCACCGCTCTGGACGAGGACCTGCGCTACGGGCCGGACGCCACGACCGCGGCGACCGTGCCCGCCGACGCGGTCGCCGTCGGCGAGTTCACCCCCCGTGCCGCGGGGGTGCTGGCCGGTATCCCGGTGGCGACGGCGGTGCTCGACGAGGTGCTCGGCGCCGGCGGCTACGAGGTGCTCACCGCACTCACCGACGGCTCCCCGCTCGCCCCGGGAGAGCCCGCACTGGCGGTGCGGGCGCCGGTGCGTGGCCTGCTCACCGCGGAGCGGACCGCGCTCAACCTGCTGTGCCACCTCTCCGGCGTCGCGACCGCCACCCGGGCATGGGTCGACGCCGTCGCCGGCACGCACGCGGCGATCCGGGACACCCGCAAGACGCTGCCCGGCCTGCGGCTGCTGGAGAAGTACGCGGTGCGCTGCGGCGGCGGGGTCAACCACCGGCTCGGCCTCGGCGACGCCGTCCTGATCAAGGACAACCACGTCGCGGCCGCCGGGTCGGTCTCCGCGGCGCTGGCCGCGGCCCGCACGCTGGCCCCGGACCTGCCCTGCGAGGTGGAGGTCGACTCCCTGGAGCAGCTCGACGAGGTGCTTGCCCTCGACGCGGAGCTCGTGCTGCTGGACAACTTCGGCCCGGGCGACACCGCCGAGGCGGTGCGGCGGCGCGGCGGCAGCCGGACCCTGCTGGAGTCCTCCGGCGGTCTGGTGCTCGGCAACGCCGCCGAGTACGCCGCGACCGGGGTGGACTTCATCTCGGTCGGCGGGCTCACGCACTCGGTGACGGCGCTGGACCTGGGGCTGGACCTGCGCTGATCACGGTCAGAGGCGGAGCAGGTACCGCAGGAGCCGGAGCTGCCGGCGGCGGTTGTCCCGGCGGGGGTCGAAGACCGCGTCGAGCAGCGGGAGCACGTCGTCGCGGGCCCCGCGGGTGCGCATGACCCGCCGCCACAGCCACAGGTTCACCGCGTAGCGCCGGTCCGACGTCCGGGCCAGGCCGCGCACGCCGCGCACGCTGCGCACGTTGCGCCGGACCGTGCGCGGCAGGTCGCCGGCGGCACCCGCGCGGTCGCGGGGTCCGAGGATCCGCTCGGGGAGCACGTCGAGCCCGTGGTCGGTCATCGAGTCGAAGTCGGTCCGCCACGCCGCGGCCCACAGGAAGTCGACCATCCGGCACCACCCGCGCAGGAACTCGATCTCCTCGGCGGGGTGGAACGGGTCACGGGCGGACAGCGTCCGGGAGACGACGTCCAGGCAGGTCTTGTGCGCCTTCCACAGCGCCGAGCGCAACGGCTCGTCGTCGCCGCCCGGCGGGGTCGCGGCGACCAGCTCGAAGTAGGCGCGCCAGTCCGCCACCCCGGCTGCCAGCTCCACCGGTACGTACCGGTCACCCGTCACACCGCCGCGGGCGTGGTCGAACGGGCCGGGGGCGTCCGGGCCGGCGAGCTCGGCGTCCGGCACGGTCCCGGCGCCGACCGCGCCCAGCCACGGCACGACGCACAGCACGTAGTTGCCGTAGCCCCACGGCGCGGCCGGGTCGATCCGGCCGTCGGTGCGCGAGGCGGGGCCGAGGCGCCCGGTCCGGAACTGCCACTGGTGCTGGAACATCAGGCCCCAGAGCGGGTTGCCCCGGTTGTCGGCGCCGAACAGGCCGTCGTGGTTCGTGTGCTCGATCAGCGACCGGTAGGCCGCCATCCGCTGCGCGAACGCGAACGGGTCGAAGCGGGGACCGAGGTCGGCGGCGGCCCAGCTCCCGTACAGGTCGTGCTCGGCGAGCTCGGCCGGGTGGGTGGCGCTCATGGCGTCACCCTCGCCCGCCGGGCGGGATCCCGCGCGGTCGTTCACGCCAGGAGCTGGGCCTGCATCGGCGCCGGGAACCGGACGCTGAACCGGACGTCGCCGAGCAGCCCGCCCAGTGCGTGTGCGGCGGCGTCCACCGCGTCGCGGGCCTCGGCGCCGACGTCGGCGAGCATCCGCACCGCGATCTCGCCGTCGCGTCGCTGCACCCAGCCCCCGGCGATCCGACCGTCCACCCAGACGGCCGGGCCGCCGTTGCCGTTGCGGTCGAACATCTGCCCGGTGATCGCCGGGTCGAGGTGGAAGCCGCGGGCCTTCCAGCCCATCGTCGTCGGGTCCAGCCCCGGCAGCAGCGCCACCGACGGGCCGGGGTCGGGAACGTCGTCGACGTCGTCGGGAAGCACCCAGCCGGTCCCGCCTCCGGTGTCCCCGCCGAGCGTGACCTCGACGGCGCCGACGTCGTCGAGCGCGGCCTTCGTGACGGCGACCGTCCAGCCCGCCCACCACTTCAGGTCGTCGCGGGTGGCCGGCCCGAACGCCCGCAGGTAGGCCCGCGCCAGCCCGGCCGCGCCGGTGCGCCGGTCCAGGTCGGCGCCGACCCCGCCGGGCACCCAGTCCTGCGCCGCGGCCCAGCGGTACTGCCCGTTGATCCAGGTGCCGGTCGGGCGGGCGCGCAGCACCTGGCCCTCGAAGCCCATCACGAGCAGGACCCGGGCGTGGCCGGGATGCACGCCCGGCCCGATCGGGACCGACGTCGCCGCGATCTCCGGCAGCCGCAGCCCGACCTGGCGGGCCGGCATCGGTCCCTCGGCCACGAGCAGCTCGTGCACCTGCGCGCGGGCGGCGCCCAGCCAGCCTGCCGGGTCGTCGACCCCGCCCGCGGCGAGCTGGGCCAGCAGGTTGCGGTGCTGCACGGCGGCCACGTCGACGGTCGCCGCGTGGTGCGCCAGCCGCGCGTGCCCGTGGCCGAACACCCACAACGTGCGGCGCATCGCGTGGTGGCGCAGCAGCGTGCGGTCGGAGTAGAGCGCCGTGTCGAGGGCGTCCAACGACGGCGTCGCCATCCGGGCGGCCGCGGAGAGGTAGACGGTCACCGGGTCGGTGGAGTGCAGCGCGACCAGATCGTCGGCGATCCGGACGACGTCGTCGGTGCGCTCCGCCGCGGTGAGCCGGTGGCGGAGGACCAGCCGTGCCCGGCGCTGTGCATCGTCGAGCCGAGGTGTCGCCACGCGCACAGCGTGCCAGCCCCCTCCGACGGTCCCCGATCGTCCGCGTCGTGGAGCCATGACGCCGTGCAGACGGGGTGCATCGCGCGTCAAGGCTCCACGACGCGAACACGGGGTGTGGGTGTGGTGGTGTGTCCGTGGTCGCTCCGGGGCCGGTCGTACTCTGGGGGCATGCTCCGTCGTCTCGACCTGCGCAGTGCCGCCCTGAACGGGGACCCCCTGCCGCGCCCGGCGACCCTGCGCGGGATGCTGCCGCGCGCCGAGGTCGACGTCGACGCCGCGCTCGCCGCCGTCGCGCCGATCGTGGAGTCGGTGCGGGACCGGGGGACCGAGGCGGTCCTCGAGGTCACCGAGCGGTTCGACAAGGTGCGCCCGGCCTCGGTCCGGGTGCCGGCCGGGACGGTCACGGACGCGCTGCGCGACCTCGACCCGGGCATCCGCGCGGCCCTGGAGACCTCGATCGAGCGCGCCCGGAAGGTGCACGACGAGCAGCGGCGCGCGGACGTCGTCACCCAGGTCGTGCCGGGCGGCACGGTCACCGAGCGGTTCGTGCCGGTGCGCCGGGTCGGGCTCTACGCGCCGGGCGGGCTGGCCGTGTACCCGTCGAGTGTGATCATGAACGTGGTCCCGGCGCAGGCCGCGGGCGTGGAGTCGCTGGTCGTGGCCTCGCCGCCGCAGGCCGAGTTCGGTGGTCTGCCGCACCCGACGATCCTGGCCGCGGCCGCGCTGCTCGGGGTGGAGGAGGTGTGGGCGGTCGGCGGAGCCCAGTGCATCGCACTGCTGGCCTACGGGGGAACCGACACCGATGGCGGTGAGCTGGAGCCGGTAGACATGGTCACCGGGCCGGGCAACATCTACGTCACCGCGGCCAAGCGGATGCTGCGCGGGCTGGTCGGGATCGACGCCGAGGCCGGCACCACCGAGATCGCGATCCTGGCCGACGCCGGGGCGGACCCGCGCCACGTCGCCGCGGACCTGATCTCGCAGGCCGAGCACGACCCGAACGCGGCGTCGGTTCTGGTCACCGTGTCGCCGGAGCTGGCCGACGCCGTCGACGGCGAGCTGGAGCGCCAGGTCGCGGCGACCAAGCACACCGAGCGGGTCCGCACCGCCCTGTCCGGGCCGCAGTCCGGGACCATCCTGGTGGGCTCCGTCGACGACGGTATCGCGGTGGTCGACGCCTACGCCGCCGAGCACCTGGAGATCCAGACCGCGGACGCGCGCGCCGACGCCGCCCGCGTCCGCAACGCCGGGGCGATCTTCATCGGCCCGTACGCCCCGGTCTCGCTCGGCGACTACTGCGCCGGGTCGAACCACGTGCTCCCGACCGGCGGCTGCGCCCGGCACTCCGGCGGCCTGTCCACCGCGACGTTCCTGCGCGGCGTGCACGTCGTGGACTACACCGAGCAGGCGCTGCGCGACGTCGCGGACCAGGTGGTCACGCTCGCGAACGCGGAGGACCTGCCGGCCCACGGCCAGGCCGTCACCGCCCGTTTCGGAGGTGGCGCACGATGACCACCACGGGCACGACCGTCGGCGACGAGGTCACCCTCGACCAGCTCCCCCTGCGCGCGGACCTGCGCGGGAAGTCCCCGTACGGCGCCCCGCAGCTCGACGTCGCGGTGCGGCTCAACACCAACGAGAACCCGTACCCGCCGCCGCCGGAGCTGGTCGCCGACGTCACCGCCGCGGTCGGTGAGGTGGCCCGCGAGCTGCACCGCTACCCGGACCGCGACGCGCTCGCGCTGCGCACCGACCTGGCCGCCTACCTCAGCGCTCAGACCGCGACGTCGCTGACCGCGGCCAACCTGTGGGCGGCGAACGGGTCCAACGAGATCCTGCAGCAGCTGCTGCAGGCCTTCGGCGGCCCCGGCCGCACCGCGCTCGGGTTCGAGCCCAGCTACTCGATGCACCCGATCATCTCCTCGGGCACGCAGACCGACTGGATACCGGCGCCGCGCCGGGCGGACTTCGCGATCGACGTCAACGAAGCCCGCCGCGTCCTGACCGAGCGGGCCCCGGACATCACGTTCCTGACCAGCCCGAACAACCCGACCGGGCAGTCGATCGACCCCGGGGACCTGGCCGCGCTGATCGACGCCGCGCCGGGGATCGTCGTCGTCGACGAGGCCTACGCCGAGTTCTCCGCGTTCCCGAGCGCGACCACGCTGCTGGGCACGCACGGGCACAAGCTGGTCGTGTCCCGGACGATGAGCAAGGCGTTCGCGTTCGCCGGGGGCCGGCTGGGCTACCTCGCCGCCGCGCCCGCCGTCGTCGACGCGCTGGCGCTGGTCCGGCTGCCGTACCACCTGTCGGTGCTCTCCCAGGCCGCCGCCCGCGCGGCACTGCGCCACGCCGGGGCGACCCTCGGTTCGGTCGCACTGCTCTCCGCCGAGCGCGACCGCGTGATGTCCGAGCTGGCCGCCGCCGGTTACGACGTCGTGGGAAGTGACGCCAACTTCGTGCTGTTCGGCCGTTTCGCCGACGCCCCGCGCGCCTGGAAGGCGTTCCTCGATCAGGGCGTCCTGATCCGCGACGTCGGCATCACCGAGCGGCTGCGCGTCACGATCGGCACGCCCGAGGAGAACGACACGTTCCTGCAGGCCGCCACCGACCTCGCCACCAAGGAGCTCTCATGAGCCGCACCGGACGCATCGAGCGCGTCACCAAGGAGACCCGGATCGTCGTCGAGATCGACCTCGACGGGACCGGGAAGACCGACATCGACACGAAGGTGCCGTTCTTCGACCACATGCTCGACGCGTTCGGCAAGCACGGCGCGTTCGACCTGTCCGTGCACGCCGACGGCGACATCGAGATCGACTCGCACCACACCGTCGAGGACGTCGCGATCGTGCTCGGGCAGGCGATCCGCGAGGCGCTGGGGGACAAGAAGGGCATCCGCCGCTTCGGCGACGCCTGGATCCCGATGGACGAGGCGCTCGCCCAGGCCGTCGTCGACGTGTCCGGGCGGCCCTACACGGTGTGCACCGGCGAGCCGGAGATGATGCGCGGGTTCGTCGTCGGCGGGCACTACCCGACGGTGCTGAACAAGCACGTGTTCGAGTCGCTGGCCTTCCACGGGCACCTCGCGCTGCACGTGCGGGTGCTCGACGGCCGCGACCCGCACCACATCACCGAGGCGCAGTTCAAGGCCGTCGCCCGCGCGCTGCGCGCGGCCACCGAGCCGGACGCGCGGATCACCGGCGTCCCGTCCACGAAGGGCGCCCTGTAGGGAGGGCGCTCCAGGGGAGAGGTCGGTCAGACCGTGACGTGGATCCGGACGTGCGTGCCCGCCTCGTCGAGCCAGACCCGCAGGTAGTCGCACGCCTGACGGGCGACCCACAGGCCCCATCCGCGTGCCTGTCCCGGCTCCGGTGCCACCAGGCCGCGCAGCGGGTCGTCGAGGTCGCCCCGGTCGTGCACCTCGGCCACGCAGCCCTGCGGTTCGGCCCAGAGCTCGAGCCGCGCCGGCCCGCGGCCGTGCTCGACGGCGTTCGTGGCGACCTCGTTGATCGCCAGCACCGCGTCGTCGAGCCGCTCGGCCGGGCACTCGCGCTCCCGCAGCACCCGCTCGACCAGCGTCCGGACGTCGACGAGCTGCTCGGCGCCGAGGTCCATAGCATGGTGCGGGGCGCCCAGCAGGGCGGGCGCGGGCGCCGGGATCTCGGCCAGCATCTCGCGCACCGGGCGGTGCCCCGGGTTCGGGTGCAGGTCCCCGCCCTCCCACAGCAGCGGGTGCAGCCGCCGGGCCCCGTCGAGCACCACGCCGTGCAGCGGGTACCGCGGGTAGAAACAGACCATCCGGATCGGCAGGTGGGCCATCGCCACGTGGATCGCGGCGTCGAGGTCGGTCCAGAACCGGCCGTCCGGGCCGTCGAAGTGGCTGTCGTGCTCGCCGATCACGGTGACCGGTCCGTCGGCGGTGAGCGCCTCGAGCTCGCGTGTCCGGCGTACGGCCAGCGACTGCCCGCACGAGCCCTGCGGGCCGTCCGGGTGCGCGAGCACGGTGATCGCGTCCCGCGCGCACCGCTCCCCGCCCAACTCGTCCCCGAGCCGGTCGTGCAGCGCGGAGAGGGTCGGCGGGGCCAGCGACAGCGCCACCGTCTCGCCCCGGAGCAGGCAGTCGCGCACCAGCGGTGCCAGCTGGCTCATCAGGTCCGCCATGGAGTCGTGGAACCCGACGGCGTGCCGCATCCGCTCCGCCGTCCGCGGTGCCGGCCCGGCGCTCATCGGCCGGAGCCCGCGGCGGGCGTGCTCGGCTCGACGACGAGCTGTTCGACCGCCCCCGCTCCGCAGCGCTGCAACGCCCGCTGCACCCTCGACCGCGGGCCCCGCAGCAGAACCCGTTGTGTCCCGGGGAACTGCTGCGCCCCGCGGATCACCTCGACGGCGCCGGCGACGTCGAGGAACCGCAGCGACGCCAGGTCCAGCGTCACGTCGACCGGGACGTCCACCGAGCGCAGGGTGTCCTCCAGCGCGCCGTCGAGCATCCCGCGCAGCACACTGCGGTTGCTGTGGTCGATCTCGCCGGCGAGGCGCAGCATCGAGGGCGCGGGCCGGGTGACCCGCAGCAGGCCGTCGTCGTAGGCAGGCGGGCCGGTGAGCTCGGAGCCGTGCACCGAGCGCAGCGCGTCGAGCGCCCCCTCGTCGAACCGCCGGCGGTCGTAGAGGCAGAGCAACCGCGCCGTCGGGTTGTCCCGCAGCACTTCGTCGCACACCTGCTCGTAGGCGACGAGGGAGTTGAGGCCCTGCGGGATCCGGCCCCGCGCGGCCTCACCGATGATCCGGACGCCGGGCCAGCCCTGCTCCCGGGACTCCCCGATGACGTGCGTCATCGCCGGCTCGACCCCGTCGAGGGGACCGGTGGTGACCGCGCGGGTCGCCTCGGTCGGCACGATCAGGAACTGGCCCCCGGAGATGGCGGAGTCCACCGGCACCCGGTCGTCGGCGAGCCGCTCGAGGAGCCGGTCGGCGGTGGCGTCCTCGAAGTAGACGACCTGCTCACCCCGGGTGAGCCCGCGGGAGATGTAGGCGGCGGTGGCCTCCCACGCGTGCTCGTCGCTGACCGGGACCATGCAGGTGTGCCCGACGAGGTCGAGGTCCTCGATCGTGCGTGGCATCGTCCGCCCTTCGGCACCGCGGGGAGTCGCGCTCCGTACCGACGCTGGTACGGAGCACGGCAAAGGTATACCGACTGTATTCGATCCGCTCCTCCGCGTGGTTCGATCCTCGCCCGCACGGGTGGGGCGAGACCCGGTGGTGACCGTCCGCTGCCGTGCGCCGCCGCCGTGCGCCACTGACGGTCGGGCCGCGGTTTCGGACGGCCCGTACCCTGGTCCGGTGACACGGATCGTCGTACTGGACTACGGGTCGGGGAACCTGCGCTCGGCGGAGCGCGCGCTGGAACGGGTCGGCGCGGACGTCACCGTGACCTCCGACTTCGACGCGGCGATGGAGGCCGACGGGCTCGTCGTGCCCGGGGTGGGTGCGTTCGCCACCTGCATGAAGGGCCTCGAGGAGGTCCGCGGCCCGCGGATCATCGGGCGCCGCCTCGCCGGCGGGCGCCCGGTGCTGGGCATCTGCGTCGGCATGCAGGTGCTCTTCGACCGGGGCGTGGAGTTCGGGGAGGACACGCAGGGCTGCGGCGAGTGGCCGGGCACCGTCGAACGGATCAAGGCCGACGTGTTGCCGCACATGGGCTGGAACACCGTCACGACGCCGCCCGGCAGCACCCTGTTCGCGGGCCTGGACGCCGACACCCGGTTCTACTTCGTGCACTCGTTCGGGGTGCGGCGCTGGGAGCTGGAGGACTCGCCTGCGCTGCGCCCCCCGCTGGTGACGTGGACCCACCACGGCGAGGACGTCGTCGCGGCGGTCGAGAACGGCGCGCTGGCCGCGACCCAGTTCCACCCGGAGAAGTCCGGCGACGCGGGCGCGACGGTGCTGCAGAACTGGCTGCGTGACGTCGTCGGCTGACGCCATGTCCCGGCGCGGGCTCCGGCGCGTCCTGGTCGTCCTGTGCGTCACCGAGATCACCAGCTGGGGCGTGCTCTACTACGCGTTCCCGGTGCTCGCGCCATCGATCGCGGCCGACACCGGCTGGGCGGTCAGCACCGTCACCGCGGCGTTCTCCGCCGGGCTGGTCGTGTCCGCGCTCGCCGGGATCGGGGTCGGGCGGGTGCTCGACCGGTACGGCCCGCGCTGGGTGATGACGGCCGGCTCGGTGCTGGCGGTGCCGGCCGTGGTCCTGGTCGCGACGGCCCGGTCGCTGCCGCTGTTCGTCGCCGGGTGGCTGCTGGCCGGGCTCGCGCAGTCGGCGACGCTGTACCCGCCCGCGTTCGCCGCCCTGACCCGATGGTGGGGATCCGACCGGGTGCGCGCGCTGACCGTGCTGACGATGGTGGCCGGCCTGGCCAGCACCGTGTTCGCGCCCGCCACCGCGGCCCTGCTCGGGCCGCTGGACTGGCGCGGCACCTATCTGGTGCTGGCCGCGGTGCTCGCCGTGGTCACGATCCCGCTGCACCTGGTCGGGCTGCGCGGGACGTGGCCCGAGCCGGACCCGGCCCCGCCGGTGCACGGCGGGCCCGCCGACGCGCGCACGGCCGGAGAGGTGGCGCGCAGCCGCGCGTTCCTGCTGGTGGTGACCGTGATCAGCCTGGGCGCGTTCGTCTCGTTCGCGGTGCCGGTGAACCAGGTGCCGTTGCTGATCGAGCGGGGGCTGTCCACGGACGCGGCCGCGTGGGCGCTGGGCCTGAGCGGGGTCGGGCAGGTGCTGGGCCGGCTCGGGTACGCCCGGCTCGCCGGCCGCACCGGCCCGCGCGGGCGGGCCGGGCTGATCCTCGGGCTGCTGGCGGTGACGACGGGGCTGCTCGGGATCCTGCCCGGCCCCGCGGTGCTGCTGGTCGCGGTCGCGATGGCGACCGGCGCCGCGCGCGGAGTGATGACGCTGCTGCAGGCCACCGCGCTGTCCGACCGCTGGGCCACCGGGTTGTACGGCCGGCTCGGCGGGCTGCTCTCGGCCCCGGTGACGATCGCGATCGCGCTCGGCCCGTGGGCCGGCAGCGCGCTGGCCGGGCTGCTCGGTGGCTACCCGCCGGTGTTCGCGGTGCTGGCCGGGGTCGCGGTGGCCGCGGCGCTGCTCAGCGCCGGTACCGCGCCGGAGCGCGGGACGGTGGGCGCCGGGCTGCCGGGACCGCGTCGGTAGGCTCGACGGGTGAGTTTCACGTTGCTTCCCGCGGTCGATGTCGCCGACGGCCAGGCCGTCCGTCTGGTGCAGGGCGAGGCCGGCACCGAGACCGGCTACGGCGAGCCCCTCGAGGCCGCCCTGACCTGGCAGCGCGACGGCGCCGAGTGGATCCATCTGGTCGACCTCGACGCCGCGTTCGGGCGCGGTTCGAACGCCGAGCTGCTGGCCGAGGTCGTCGGCAGGCTCGACGTCGACGTCGAGCTGTCCGGCGGCATCCGTGACGACGCGTCCCTGGAGCGTGCGCTGGGCACCGGCTGCCGCCGCGTCAACCTGGGCACCGCCGCACTGGAGAACCCGCAGTGGTGCGCCGCGGCGGTGAAGACCTACGGCGACCGGATCGCCGTCGGCCTGGACGTCAAGATCATCGACGGGCAGCACCGCCTGGCCGCGCGCGGCTGGACCACCGACGGCGGCGACCTCTGGGAGACCCTGGCCCGGTTGGACCGCGACGGGGTCTCGCGCTACGTCGTCACCGACGTCGGCAAGGACGGCACACTGGCGGGCCCCAACGTCGAGCTGTTGCGCCGGGTCGCCGAGGCGACCCCGGCGCCGGTGATCGCCTCCGGCGGGATCGCCGAGGTCTCCGACCTCGTCACGCTCGCCCGCGCGGCCGCGGACGGCGCGAACATCGAGGGCTCGATCGTCGGCAAGGCGCTCTACGCGCAGCGGTTCACGCTGCCCGAGGCGCTCGCCGCCGTCCGCGAGGTCGGCTAGGCATGGGCGTCGCCGTACGCGTGATCCCCTGCCTGGACGTCGATGCCGGGCGCGTGGTCAAGGGCGTCAACTTCCGCGAGCTGCGCGACGCGGGCGACCCGGTCGAGATGGCCCGGGTCTACGACGCCGAGGGCGCCGACGAGCTGACGTTCCTCGACGTCACGGCGTCGTCGTCGGAGCGCGGCACGATGATGGACGTGGTCCGCCGCACCGCGGAGCAGGTGTTCATCCCGCTCACCGTCGGCGGCGGCATCCGCACCCCCGACGACGTGGACGCGATGCTGCGCGCCGGCGCGGACAAGGTCAGCGTGAACACCGCCGCGATCGCCCGCCCGGAGCTGCTGCACGAGATGTCGCGCCGGTTCGGGTCGCAGTGCATCGTGCTCTCGGTCGACGCCCGGCGCGTCCCCGACGGCGAGAAGCCGCAGCCCTCGGGCTACGAGGTCACCACGCACGGCGGCCGGCGCAGCGCCGGTGTCGACGCCGTCGAGTGGGCGCGGCGCGGGCAGGAGCTCGGCGTCGGGGAGATCCTGCTGAACTCGATGGACGCCGACGGCACCCGCGCCGGGTTCGACATCGAGATGATCTCCCAGGTGCGCGCCGTCGTCGACGTGCCGGTGATCGCCTCCGGGGGAGCGGGCGAGGTCGGGCACTTCGCGCCCGCGGTGCGGGCCGGCGCGGACGCGGTGCTCGCGGCCAGCGTCTTCCACTTCGGCACGCTGCGGATCTCCGAGGTGAAGGACGCCCTGCGCGGGGCCGAGGTGGAGGTCCGATGACGGCCGGGGAGCGGGTCCGCGAGTCGGCGCTGGACCCGGAGATCGCCGCCCGCCTCAAGCGCGACGCCGACGGGCTCGTCTGCGCCGTGGTGCAGTCGCGCGCGGGTGAGGTGCTGATGGTCGGCTGGATGGACGACGAGGCGCTGCACCGCACCCTGACCACCGGCCGCGGCACCTACTGGTCGCGCTCGCGCCGCGAGTACTGGGTCAAGGGCGAGACGTCCGGGCACGTCCAGCACGTGCACGAGGTGCGCCTGGACTGCGACGGCGACGCGGTCCTGGTCACCGTCGACCAGGAGGGCCCGGCGTGTCACACGGGGACGCGCACCTGCTTCGACACCGACGTCCTGCTTGTCAGGGACGGCGCATAGGTACCGACGTCCTGCTCGTCAGGGACGGCGCATGAACACCGACGTCCTGCTTGTCAGGGACGGCGCATGAATACCGACGTCCTGCTTGTCAGGGACGGCGCATAGGTACCGACGTCCTGGATCGTTCTCCGGGCTTGCCCACACGCCGGTGCGCCGGGATGGTTGCAGCATGGAATCCGACGACGCCGGACATGCGGACGAGCCGGTACCCGAGATCGCGATGGCCGCCGGCGACGAGGGCACGGACCCCGACGACCCGCGGGCCCGGTGGCGCGCGATGCCGGCGCCGGTGCGGCCCGACACGTGGGTCGCCGACCACGATCCCGACCCGTTGCCCGAGTCGCTGCAGGCGGCCGAGGCGGAGCGCGAGGGCCGGGAGCGCTGGCACGTGATCCAGTACGGCGGCGGTGGCGGAGCCGGAGCCTAGGCCTCGGTGGGCATCGGCGGTGCCGGGGTGGACATGGCCCAGCGGATCCCGGAGGTGACCAGCTGCCCGCCGGCCCGGACGACGGTGGACTCCGCGACCGGCAGGTAGGGCAGCCGCAGCGGCAGCCGGGCCCAGCGCGGCAGCAGCTCCACCGACGCGGCGCCGAGCACCGCGTACGGGACCCGCGCGGGGATCGGCAGCGGCGGGTTGAACAGCAGGTACCGGGCGGTGGCTCGGGCCTCCGGGCTGCCGGTCAGCTCCGGGCGGTACTCCCGGATCTGCGCGGCGAGCTCCGCCTCGGTCTCCGGTGGGTCGATCACGTCGAGCTCGCGGGCGACGCGGGCGGTGTCGGCGACGTAGCCGTCGCGCCCGGCCTGGTCGAGCGGCTCGCGGCCGTAGCGCTGGTGCGAGCGCAGGAAGCTGTCGATCTCGGCGATGTGCACCCAGCGCAGCAGGTGCGGGTCCGACGCCGAGTACGGGCGCCCGTCCGGGGTGGTGCCGTGCACGTGCGAGTGCACATTCTTGATCTTCGCGATGGTCTCGTCGGCGAACTCGGCCGGGCCGAACGTGGTGACGGCCAGGAAGTAGCTGGTGCGCTGCAGCCGTCCCCAGGGGTCGCCGCGGAACCCGGAGTGCCCGGCCACCCCGGCCATGGCGAGCGGGTGCAGCGACTGCAGCAGCAGCGCGCGGAGCCCGCCGACGAACATCGACGCGTCCCCGTGCACGCGGCGGATCGGGCGGTCCTCGCCGAACCAGCGCGGCCCCGGGGTGGAGTGGATGCGGTCGCGCCGACCGGATCCCTCCGGCCCGGCGACCTTCGTGAACACCGCCGCACCGATCCGTGTGCGCAGCTCGGCCACGCCGTCCACCAGCTTCGATCCCGACAGGTCCAGCACGCCCTCCATGATGCGTCGGCCGTGCCCGGCGGGCGAGTCGACCGGGCCGTCGGCGGGGTGCGGCCGGCAGGTGACGTGACCGACGCCACCGCGGCGCCCGCGCGCCTCCTCCTCGGAGATGGAGCGTGTGCGCCCGCGCGGCGCAGCCGTGTCGTCGGTGTCGTCTGCCACGATCGTGGGCGTGACCGTGGTGCGGCTGATCCGGGTGCCGTACCGGGCGCTGCCCGGCGTCGACCTCGCCGACCCCGGCTCCCGGGCGTGGTGACGAGGGCGTGGGCACCACCGGCCTGCTGATTGCCGACGACGAGGAGCCGGTGCGCTCCGGGCTGCGCGCGGTGCTCGACGCGGCACCGGACCTGCACGTGCTCGGCGAGGCCTCGGACGGCGCCGAGGTCCCCGGTCTCGTCGCGCGGCTGCGCCCGGACGTCGTCCTGATCGACGTCCGGATGCCGGCCGTCGACGGCCTCACCGCCGCCCGGGACCTGGTGCGCCGCCCGGACCCGCCACGGGTGCTGGTGCTGACCACGTTCGGCAACGACGGCCACGTCTACGACGCGCTGCGGGCCGGGGCGACCGGCTTCCTGCTCAAGCGCACCCGCCCGGCCGAGATCGTGCAGGCCGTCCGGACCATCGCCCGGGGGGAGTCGTTGCTGTTCCCGGCCGCGGTGCGCGACCTCGTCGCCGGGTTCGGCACGCACACCGGCGACGGCCCGGCCTCGGCCGGGCTCACCGACCGGGAGGCTCGGGTGCTGCGGCTGGTCGCGCGCGGGCTGTCCGACGCCGAGATCGCCGCGGAGCTGGTGCTCGGGGTGGAGACGGTCAAGACCCACGTCGGGAACGTGCTCGCCAAGCTCGGGGCCCGGGACCGGACGCAGGCCGTGGTGCGGGCCTACGAGTCCGGGTTCATAGATCCGCGCCGCCCGCCGGCGGACTGAGCGTGGCCGGGTCACCGGCGGGCGCGGTGTCACCGGCGGACGGGGGGCCGATGTCGCCGGTGAGGTAGCGCTGCAGTGTCGGGGCCAGCGCGGCGGCGACGTCGTCGTGGCCCGCCGAGGCCAGCGGCTCCAGCCGCACCACGTAGCGGATCATCGCCAGCCCGATCAGCTGCGAGGCGACCAGCGAGCCGCGCTCGGCGTGCCGGTCCGGTGCGGCCCGGGACACGACCGGGCCGATGATCGCCCGGGTCACGAACTCGCGCAGCATCCGGGCCGCGGCGGGGTGCGCGGTGACGCTGCGCAGCAGCGTGAGCATCGGGCCCGTCCCGGAGCCGTGCCGGCCGTCCCAGATGGTGAGGAACCGGTGCACGATCCGGTGGCCGAGCTGCTCCGGGTCGCCGGGCAGCACCTCGTCGCGGATCACGGCCGGGTCGAGCGGGATGTCCAGCGACGCGGTGAACAGCGACTCCTTGCCGCCGAACCAGTGGTTGACCATCGCCGCGTCGACGCCGGCGCGCTCGGCGATCCGACGCACGGTCGCGCCGTCGAACCCGCGCTCGGCGAACTCGGCGCGCGCGGCGTCGAGGAGCACCGCACGGGTGTCCTGACCGCCGGCGCGTCGCCCGCGCCGGCGCGGGGTGGGGTCCGCGCGCTCGCTCACCGCCCCATCTTCCCCCGGGCCGGTCCGGCCCGGGGTGGGCGGGGACAATGGTCGGCATGACCGTGATCAGCACCGCGACATCGGCGACGCTGGGGGCGGTCACCCCGACCCGCGAGGAGTTCCGCGAGCTGGCCAGGGCGCACCGGGTGATCCCGGTGACCCGGCGCCTGCTCGCCGACGACGAGACGCCGGTCGGGGTGTACCGCAAGCTCGCACGAGACCACTCCGGGACCTTCCTGCTCGAGTCCGCGGAGAACGGGCGCTCCTGGTCGCGGTGGTCGTTCGTCGGTGCCCGCAGCGCCGCCGCGCTGACCGCGGTGGACGGCGAGCTGCGCTGGACCGGGGACGTGCCGGACGGGTTACCCACCGCCGGCGACCCGCTGGAGGCGCTGCGCACGGTCGTCACCGAGCTGGCATCCGAGCCGCTGCCCGGGCTGCCCCCGCTGACCGGCGGGATGGTCGGCTACCTCGGCTACGACGTGGTGCGCCGGGTCGAGCGGATCGCCGACCCGGACGACCCGGCCGTCGACGACCTGGCGATCCCCGAGCTGGTGATGCTGCTGGCCACCGACCTGGCCGCGCTCGACCACCACGAGGGCACCGTCACCCTGATCGCGAACGCGATCAACTGGGACGCCAGCGACGAGCGGGTGGATCAGGCCTACGACGACGCCGTGGCCCGGCTGGACCGGATGACCGGGGAGCTGGCCGTGGACTCGCCGTCCTCGGTGGCGGTCTACCGGCCCGGCAGCCCCGAGTTCGTGCGGCGGCGCAGCCCGGCCCAGCACCACGCGGCGGTGGAGGCGGCCAAGGAGGAGATCCGGGCCGGCGAGGCCTTCCAGATCGTGGTCTCGCAGCGCTTCGAGATGGAGTGCGACGCGGACCCGCTCGAGGTCTACCGGGTGCTGCGCACCACGAACCCGAGTCCGTACATGTACCTGCTGCGCCTCGCCGACGCCGCAGGCGGCGAGCCGTTCTCGATCGTCGGGTCCAGCCCGGAGGCGCTGGTCACGGTGCAGGACGGGCGCGCGACGACGCACCCGATCGCCGGTACCCGCTGGCGCGGGGTCACCGACGAGGAGGACCGGCAGCTGGAGAAGGACCTGCGCACCGACGAGAAGGAGCGCGCGGAGCACCTGATGCTGGTCGACCTGGGCCGCAACGACCTGGGCCGGGTCTGCGAGCCGGGCACGGTGAAGGTGCACAACTTCTTCTCCGTGGAGCGCTACAGCCACGTGATGCACCTGGTGTCGACGGTGACCGGGCTGCTGCGCGCCGGGCGCACCGCGTTCGACGCCGTCGTCGCCTGCTTCCCGGCGGGCACCCTGTCCGGCGCCCCGAAGGTGCGGGCGATGCAGGTGATCGACCGCCTGGAACCGACCCGGCGCGGGCTCTACGGCGGGATCGTCGGCTACCTCGACTTCGCCGGCAACGCCGACACCGCGATCGCGATCCGGACCGCGCTGATCCGCTCCGGCACCGCCTACGTGCAGGCCGGCGGCGGGATCGTCGCCGACTCCGATCCCGAGGCCGAGGACACCGAGGCGCTGAACAAGGCGCGTGCGGTGCTGTCCGCGATCGCGGCGGCGTCCTCGCTGCGCGCCCCGGACCCGGGGTCGCGCCCGTGAGCGGCGGCGACCGTGCCGGGGACGCCGCGGGTGAGGGCGCAGCTGACGTCGCAGCTGACGTCGCAGCCACCACCGACCGCCCGCGCGACGACCGGCGCTCGCTCGGCCTGGTGTGCCTGCTGCTGCTGGCCGGGGCCGGGATCCTCTACGTGTCCGGGTCGCTGACCTGGTTCTCGGTCACGGTCCCGACCGCCACCCGCGGCGAGCTCACGACCTCGGCCACCGGCGCGCAGCTGCAGCCGGCGATCACCGCCGTCGCGGCGCTGCTGCTGGCCGCGGTGGCCGCGACGGTGGCGCTGTCCGGGATCGCGCGGCGCGCCCTCGGGGTGCTGGTCGCGCTGGCCGCGGTCGCGGCCGGGTGGTCGACGATCGCCCAGGTGATCACCCCACCGACGCCGGCGCAGCTGGTCTCGGCGCGGGAGGGGCTGTCCACCGGCGGGCAGCCGATCGGCACCTCGGCGGTGACGGCGACGGTGTGGCCCTGGCTGGCCGTCCTCGCGGCCGTGGTGGCCGTCGCCGCCGGCGGGCTGCTGGCGGTGCGGGAGCGCCGGATGGCCCGGCTGGGGGCGCGCTACGCCGCGCCCGGCACGCCGACCGAGACCCCGGCCGACCCGGACCGGGCCGCCTGGGAGCAGCTCGACGACGGCCGTGATCCCACGATCGGGAGGGACCTCTAGCATGTCCCCACGCGATCGGGGAGCGCGGACCAAGAGGAGGAGGCGGCGTGGTGGGCGAGACGAACGGGGCCAGTAGGAACGGGGTCAGCGTCCTCGAGTCCATCGTGGCCGGGGTCCGGGCCGACCTGGCGGAGCGTGAGGCCGCCGTCGACTTCGCCGAGATCAAGCGGCGGGCCGCCGCCGCGGCGGGACCGCGGGACGCGATGGCCGCGCTGTACGAGCCCGGCGTCGGCGTGATCGCCGAGGTGAAGCGGGCGAGCCCGTCCAAGGGCGAGCTGGCCGACATCCCGGATCCCGCGGTGCTGGCCTCCACCTACGCCGAGAACGGCGCCCGCGTGATCAGCGTGCTCACCGAGCAGCGCCGGTTCGGCGGGTCGCTCGCCGACCTGGACGCGGTGCGGGCCGCCGTCGACGTCCCGGTGCTGCGCAAGGACTTCGTGGTCACGCCGTACCAGGTGCACGAGGCCAGGGCGCACGGCGCGGACCTGGTGCTGCTGATCGTCGCGGCGCTGGAGCAGAACGTGCTGGCGTCGCTGCTCGACCGGGTCGAGTCGCTGGGCATGACGCCGCTGGTGGAGGTGCACACCGAGGAGGAGTGCGACCGCGCGCTGGAGGCCGGGGCGAAGCTGGTCGGGGTGAACTCGCGCAACCTGCACACGCTCGAGGTGAACCGGTCGATCTTCGGTGAGATCGCGCCCGGCCTGCCGAGCGACGTGCTGCGCGTCGCCGAGTCCGGCGTGCGCGGCCCGGGCGACCTGCTGACCTACGCCGGCTGGGGCGCGGACGCCGTGCTCGTCGGCGAGGGGCTGGTGACCAGCGGGGACCCGGCCGGCGCGGTGCGCGGGCTGGTCGCGGCCGGTTTCCACCCGTCCTGCAGCCGCACCGCCCGCTAGAGGCCCCGCCGGAGGTCCCGGTACCGGCGTCACGTCGGCGGGGCGCCGTTATACCGTGGCCGGGTGAGCGCAGCGCTGGAGTTGGCCCCGGCCGTACTGGCCGCGATCCCGAGCCCGGACCGCGGGGTCTGGCAGCTGGGCCCGATCCCGATCCGGGCGTACGCGCTGTGCATCATCGCCGGCATCGCGGTCGCGCTGTGGTGGGGTGAGCGGCGGCTGGTCGCGCGCGGCGGCGAGCCCGGCACGGTGCTCGACGTCGCGGTGTGGGCGGTCCCGTTCGGCCTGGTCGGCGGGCGGCTCTACCACGTGGCCACGGACTGGGAGACCTACTTCGGCCCCGGTGGCGAGCCGCTGGACGCGCTGAAGATCTGGAACGGCGGGCTCGGCATCTGGGGCGCGGTCGCGCTCGGCGGGGTCGGCGCCTGGATCGCGTGCCGTCGCCGCGGGCTGCCGCTGCCGATCTTCGCCGACGCCGTCGCGCCCGGCATCGTGGTGGCGCAGGCCGTCGGGCGGCTGGGGAACTGGTTCAACCAGGAGCTCTACGGCGCCCCGACGACGCTGCCCTGGGGCCTGGAGATCTACCGCCGGGTGGACCCGGCGACCGGCGTGGAGGACCCGCTCGGCGGCGTCGCGCTGGACCCGACGCCGATCGCGGTCGTCGTGCCGACGTTCCTCTACGAGCTGCTCTGGAACCTCGTCGTGGCCGCCGTCGTGGTCTGGGCCGACCGCAGGTTCCGGCTCGGGCACGGCCGGGTCTTCGCGCTCTACGTCGCCGGCTACACCCTGGGCCGGTTCTTCATCGAGCTGATGCGCACCGACCCGGCGACCCGGGTGTTCGGCGACATCCGGATCAACGTGGTCGTCTCGGTCGTGATGTTCGTCGCCGCGCTGGCCTACGTGCTCGTGGCCAAGCGGGGCCGCGAGGAGCTCCCGCCGCGTGAGCCGGAGGCGGCCGACCCCGATCCCGAGCCCGCCGACCGGGCGTCGTGAGCGCTTTCACCGGTTTCGGCGAGGACGCCGTCGAGTTCTACGACGGGCTGATCGCCGACAACTCCAAGGCATACTGGACCGATCACCGCGAGGTCTACGAGGGCGACGTCCGCACCCCGATGCTGGCGCTGCTGGCCGACCTGGAGCCCGAGTTCGGCCCCGGCAAGGTGTTCCGCCCGTACCGCGACGTCCGGTTCTCCCACGACAAGACGCCGTACAAGACCCACTGCGGCGGCTACGCGGCGCCGTTCTACGTGGAGGTCTCCACCGAGGGGCTGATGGCGGCCGGCGGTTACTACGCGATGGCACCGGACCAGCTCACCCGCTACCGGGCCGCCGTCGACGACGAACGCCGCGGCGAGGACCTGCGCACCCGCCTGGACGAGGCGCGCGGCGCGGGCCTGACCGTCGGCGGGGAGCAGCTCGCGACGCGTCCGCGCGGTGTCGATCCCGATCACCCGCGCCTGGAGCTGATGCGGCACAAGGGTCTGCACGTGGCCCGCCGCTGGCCGCCGGACGACGCGCTGCACGGTCCGGCCGCCCGCGCCCGGGTGCAGAAGGCATGGCGGGCGGCGCGGCCGCTCGCCGAGTGGCTCGCCGACCACGTCGGCCCGAGCGAGCAACCCCGCCGCTGAGAGTGACCCCGGCCGGCGAGGCCATCGTTTCGCGGCTCTTACCGGAATCGCACCCGGAGTACGCCTGCTCGTCACCCGTGTAGACCACGCTCGCCCCCATACGGCCGTACCCCGACGGGCGGCCGGACGGCGTAGCCGACGGGTCGGGAGTTCCCGTACCGGCGCGCTCGGGAGAGAGCAGGGGCATGCCGGTACCGGTCGAGCGACCTCCG
>NZ_JADQDD010000061.1 GCF_019263595.1 Pseudonocardia sp. KRD291
CCGGCCTGCGCTACACCAGCGACCCCTACGACTACCGGCCCTTCACCGACCCACTCCCCACCACAGGCACAACCGACCCGATTCCGGCCACCGACCCCGTCCGCCTCGACACCGACGACGGCGATGACCCGCCGCCGTTCTGACAGCGGAGGACGAATCGGAGCTGTCAGGTCTTCGTCGTGCGGTCACGACACGTTCCCCTCACCAGAGGGGCGGGTCGTCCGCCATGTGACGACGGCGGTGGAGAGCAGGGCCGGTCCCAGGCACGCGGCGGCGGCCGCGGCCGGGGTCGCGGGATCCAGGTGCAGGGTGACGGCGGTTCCGGTCGCCTCGGACAGACCCGACGCCACGCCGGCCAGGGGCGGGATGGTCACGGCCAGCCCCAGGAGGACCCCGGCCACCGCAACCACCGCCGTCTCGGCGAGGGCGGTGCGCATCAGCTGCGCACGCGTGGCGCCGGCGGACCGGAGGACGGCGAGGTCCCGGCGCCGGCCGTGCGCGGCCATCGCGGTGCCATTCGCGACGGCCAGCCCGCCCGACCGCGATCACGACCAGCAGCGCGACCAGGCCGTTGCTCAGGCGGGCGTCGGTCAACACACCCGCAGCATCTTCACCAAGCTGGACCTGCCCGCCGACGCCGACGGGCACCGCCGCGTCCTCGCCGTGCTGGCCCACCTCCGCGGCTGAGGTGTCGCGGGCCCGGCGGGCTCAGACCAGGCGGGTGACGGTGTCCATCAGGTTCTTGTAGCGCACCGGGGACACCTTGACCTCGGAGCCGGAGTACGGCGCCTCGAGCATCTTGCCGTCGCCCAGGTAGAGCGCGATGTGGTAGGTCCGGCCGTCCTCGGCCCAGGCGAGCATGTCGCCGCGGCGCATCTCGTCGGCCGGCACCTGCTCGCCCGCCTTGTGCTGGTTGCCGCTGTAGCGGGGCAGGTCGACCCCGATCCCGGCGAACGCGTAGAGCATCAGACCGGAGCAGTCGAAGCCCTCGTTCGCGTAGTCGCGGTTGGCGTCGCCTGCGCCGCCGTCGCGGATGCCCTTGGTCGGGCCGCGGGAGTTGCCCCCGCCCCAGGAGTACCGGACGCCGATCTGGGCCATCGCCCGGTCGATCACGGTCTCGATCGCGTCCGAGCCACCCCGGCGCGGCGCAGGCGCCGGGCCGGAGGACGACGAGGAGGAGTCCTCCTCGCTGGCCCGGGCCCGGTTGCGGGCCTCGGCGGCGGCCTGCTGGGCCCGTTCCCGTGCCCGCTCCGCCGCGGCCTGGGCCGCCTGCCACTGCTCGAAACGCGCACGCTGACCGCGCAGTGTGGCGTCGGAGTTCTGTGCGGCGTCGAGCTGCTGCGCCACCGCGGCCTGCTCGCCGTTGACGGCGTCGAGGCGCGCGGACTGCTCGGCGGCCGCCTGCTGGGCCTCGACCAGTGCCTGGTCGGCCGCGCTGCGCGCCTCGTCCGCGGCCTGCTTGCGCCGGTCGGCCTCCTCCTGGGCGGCCCGGGCCAGCGAGTCGGCGTTGGCCTGCGCGACCCGGGCGCGTTCGAGCTGGTCCAGGGCATCGGCCTGGTCCTGGCTCAGCGCGTCGGTCAGTCGCGCGCGGTCCATCAGGTCCTGCGGATCGGTCGCGCGGCTGAGCAGGCCCAGCGGGCCCAGGTCCAGGCCGTGGCCGTAGATCCCGGCGACGAACTCGTCCAGGCGGGTACGGGCGGCGTCGATCGCGGCGCCCGCCTCCTCGGTCCTGCGCCTCGCCTGTTCCGCCCGGTCCGCCGCCTCGACGGCCGCGGCACCGGCCGCATCGGAGGTGTCGCGTGCCTGGTTGGCCGACTCGCGCTGGGACGCGACCTGGATCTGGAGCTGGTCGGCCTCCTCGGCGAGCTCGGACAGGCGCGCGGTCAGCCTGCCCACCTCGGCGGCGCGGGCGGCCACGTCACCGCGGCTGCGCTCGAGCTCGCCGTCACCGGGGTTGGGCGGCGGGACCGGGGGCGGCGGCTGCGCGGGAGCGGCGTTCGCAGTGGCGGTGCTCGCGTAAACGGCGGCGACCGGCCCCGGGTCGATCCCCGGGGTGGACGCGAGGAGCGCGGCCAGCAGGCCCAGGGTGGCGCACACGGCAGGAGTGCCGAACGGCCGCCGGACCTTGCGCGTCACGCCGTCCCCTCTCGCTGGTCGAAGATCGCCACTGCCCGTGACCGCGCGCAGGTTCTCACTTCCGTCCCTGCCGTCACAGCGCGACACACGGAACTCCCGGAGAACTTCCGCCACACGAGCGATACCGCGGGACCGCCGAACTCGGGGCCACACACCCCTCGCGGCGCTATATAGGACAGGCGTACTATTTGGGCACGAGGGGTCGTGCTGCCGCACACGGCGCGGTGCGCGAGACTCGCGAACGACCCCACCCGACCCGAACCAGTACGCGCCCACCACGCGGGAGGACAGCCAGTGGCCAGCACCGACAGCTTCGGAGCCCGAGGACAGCTCGACGTCGACGGCACCGGGTACGAGATCTTCCGGCTCTCCGCGGTCGAGGGTTCGGAGCGCCTTCCCTACAGCCTGAAGGTGCTGCTGGAGAACCTGCTCCGCACCGAGGACGGCGCGAACGTCACCGCCGACCACATCCGCGCGATCGCGGGCTGGGACCCGACGGCCGCCCCGGACACCGAGATCCAGTTCACCCCGGCCCGGGTGATCATGCAGGACTTCACCGGCGTCCCCTGCGTCGTCGACCTGGCCACCATGCGCGAGGCCGTCACCGAGATGGGCGGGGACCCGGCGAAGGTCAACCCGCTGGCGCCCGCCGAGCTGGTCATCGACCACTCGGTGATCATCGATGTGTTCGGCACGCCGGACGCCTTCGAGCGCAACGTCGACTTCGAGTACAGCCGCAACAAGGAGCGCTACCAGTTCCTGCGCTGGGGCCAGGGCGCATTCGACGAGTTCAAGGTCGTCCCCCCGGGCACCGGCATCGTGCACCAGGTCAACATCGAGCACCTGGCCCGTACGGTCATGGCCCGGGATGTGGCCACCGCCGAAGGCGGCTCCATCCTCTCCGCGTACCCGGACACCCTGGTCGGCACCGACTCGCACACCACCATGGTCAACGGCCTGGGCGTGCTGGGCTGGGGCGTCGGCGGCATCGAGGCCGAGGCCGCGATGCTCGGACAGCCGGTCTCGATGCTCATCCCGCAGGTGCTCGGCTTCAAGCTGACCGGTGAGATCCCGGCCGGCGCGACCGCCACCGACGTGGTGCTGACGATCACCGAGATGCTGCGCAAGAAGGGTGTCGTCGGCAAGTTCGTCGAGTTCTACGGCGAGGGCGTCGGAGCGGTGCCCCTGGCCAACCGGGCCACCATCGGCAACATGAGCCCCGAGTTCGGCTCCACCGCCGCGATCTTCCCGATCGACGACGAGACGATCCGCTACCTCACGCTGACCGGCCGCTCGAAGGAGCAGATCGCGCTGGTCGAGGCCTACGCCAAGGAGCAGGGCCTCTGGCACGACGCGTCGCAGGAGCCCGTCTTCTCCGACACCCTCGAGCTGGACCTGTCCACGGTCGTCCCGTCGATCGCCGGCCCGAAGCGCCCGCAGGACCGGATCGCGCTGAGCGAGGCGAAGCCCGCGTTCCGCTCGTCGCTGGGCGACTACGCCCAGGACAGCGGATCGCAGAACAGCACCTCCTCGGTGGACGAGGCCGGCGAGGAGAGCTTCCCGGCCAGCGACCCGGCCGCCCCGTCGGGCAGCGGGAACGGCGACGGCGCCCCGCGCTCCCCGATCTCGGCCGCGGCCGGTGCAGGCGGGCGCACCAGCAAGCCGACGAAGGTCACGCTCAACGGGGCCGAGTTCGAGATCGACCACGGCGCCGTCGTGATCGCCTCGATCACCTCGTGCACCAACACGTCGAACCCGTCGGTGATGCTCGGAGCGGCGCTGCTGGCCAAGAACGCCGTCGACAAGGGCCTGGCCGTCAAGCCGTGGGTCAAGACGTCGATGGCGCCGGGCTCGCAGGTCGTCACCGACTACTACGAGAAGGCCGGTCTCTGGCCCTACCTGGAGAAGCTGGGCTACCACCTGGTCGGCTACGGCTGCACCACCTGCATCGGCAACTCCGGCCCGCTGCCCGAGGAGATCTCGGCCGCGGTCAACGAGGCCGACCTGGCCGTCTGCTCGGTGCTGTCGGGCAACCGGAACTTCGAGGGCCGAATCAACCCGGACGTCAAGATGAACTACCTGGCGTCCCCGCCGCTGGTCATCGCCTACGCGCTGGCCGGGACGATGGACTTCGACTTCGAGAACCAACCGCTGGGCCAGGACACGTCCGGCAACGACGTGTTCCTGCGCGACATCTGGCCGGCCGCCGAGGACATCCAGCGCACGATCGACGACTCGATCAGCCAGCAGATGTTCACCAAGGACTACGCCGACGTGTTCGCCGGCGACGAGCGCTGGACGTCGCTGCCCACGCCGGAGGGCCAGACCTTCGAGTGGGACCCGCAGTCGACCTACGTGCGCAAGCCCCCGTACTTCGAGGGCATGGCGACCGACCCGGAGCCGGTCACCGACGTCTCCGGCGCCCGCGTGCTCGCCCTGCTCGGGGACTCGGTCACCACCGACCACATCTCGCCGGCCGGCGCGATCAAGCCGGGCACCCCGGCCGCGCAGTACCTGGACGAGCACAAGATCGACAAGAAGGACTACAACTCCTTCGGCTCCCGGCGCGGCAACCACGAGGTGATGATCCGCGGCACGTTCGCGAACATCCGGCTGCGCAACCAGCTCCTGGACGACGTCTCGGGCGGGTACACCCGCGACTTCACCAACGGCGGCGAGCAGGCGTTCATCTACGACGCCGCGCAGAACTACGCCGCGCAGGGCACCCCGCTCGTCGTGCTCGGCGGCAAGGAGTACGGCTCCGGTTCCTCGCGTGACTGGGCGGCCAAGGGCACCGCGCTGCTCGGGGTCCGCGCGGTGATCGTGGAGTCGTTCGAGCGCATCCACCGGTCGAACCTGATCGGCATGGGCGTCGTCCCGCTGCAGTTCCCGCAGGGCGAGTCGGCGTCGTCGCTGGGCCTCGACGGCACCGAGACGTTCGACATCTCGGGCATCACGGCGCTGAACGACGGCTCGACCCCGCGCACGGTGCACGTGACGGCCACCAAGGACTCCGGCGAGAAGATCGAGTTCGACGCCGACGTCCGGATCGACACCCCCGGCGAGGCGGACTACTACCGCAACGGCGGGATCCTGCAGTACGTCCTGCGGGGCATGCTGCGCGGCTGACGCCGCCCGTATCCCGACCACCTCGACGCCCCGCCGGACTTGTCCGGCGGGGCGTCGTCGTGTCCGGGCGTCTGCGTGGGATTGCGGAGCCGGGACCGGTGCGGACCGCCCTACAGTTCCGCCATGCCGACGCTCCCGGACCCGTGGCACGCCCTGCTCGACGAGGCGCGCGGGTACCCGTCCCCGCACAACTCGCAGCCGATCCTCGTGCGGGTACACGACAGCCGCCGGGCCGAGTTCTTCTACGACCTCGACCGCGGCCTTCCGGCGGAGAACTTCGGGATCCCGTTCGGGCACGTCTGCGCCGGGGTGTTCCTGGAGTCGCTGTCGACCGTGGCCGCCGGGCACGGCTGGGCGGTCACCGAGTCGCTGCGCGACGACGACCTCGACTTCTCCGCGACCGAACGGCTGCACCCGCTGGGCGCCCTCGAGCTGGCGCCCGCGCAGATCACCCCGGACGCGACCGCGCGGCTGGAGGCGTTCCACCGCCGCCGCACGTCGCGCAGGCCCTACCGGCGCACCCGCGTCGACCGGGCGGTCCTGGACGAGGTCACCGCGATCGCCGCGGGCACCGGGCACGCGTTCGGCGCGACCGCGGACCGGGCGCTGGTCGACGACCTGATCCGGATCAACCAGGAGACCCTGTTCGACGACCTGCGCAACGACGCCGTGCACGCCGAGATCCTGGCCTGGATCCGCACCTCGAAGCGCCACGCCGCGGCCACCCGGGACGGCCTGTCCGCCGAGACGATGCTGCTGCCCGGCCCGCTGCTGGGCTTCGCGATGCGCCACCGCGGAATGTGGGACCTTCCGCTGGCCGGGGCCCTGCTGCGGCGGGTCTATTTGAACACGATGCGCGGGGTGCGCGAGCTCGGCTGGCTCACCGGGCCGTTCTCCGGCCCGCGCGACTACATCGAGGCCGGCCGCTGCTTCATGCGCGTCTGGCTGGCCTTCACCCGCCGCGGCGTGCACCTGCACCCGTTCGGCACCGTGATCACCAACCCGCGCTCGCACGCGGCGTTCGTCGACGCCGCCGGCATCGACGAGTCCGGCGGCATCGACGGGTCCGGCGGGGCGAGCGCCTGGATGCTGTTCCGCTACGGGCACAGCGCGGAACCGCCGCGGGCGCACCGGCGCCCCCTGGACGCGATGATCGTCGGAGGCTCGCGATGAGGCTGCTGATGTGGCTGCAGGAGGTCGTCGTCGACCTGCTCGGCCGGTACCCGCGCACGCACGCGCTGCTGCTCGCGCCGGGTGTGGAGCCGCTGCGGCAGCGCCTGGGCCGCCGGCGCGCGTACCGCACGTTCGCCCGGACCGCCCGTGACGTGCCCGCCTACGCCGCGTTCCTGACCGAGCACGGGGCACCGTCCCGGCTGCCGCGCGACCCGGCCGCCGCCGACGAGGCGTTCGCCGCGCTGCCGGTGATGGACAAGGACTCCTACATCCGCCGGTGGTCGATCGCCGACCGGTGCGTCGGCGGGCGGCTGCCGCGCCGCGGGGTGGTGGTCGACGAGTCGTCGGGCTCGTCCGGGCGCCCGACGAGCTGGGTACGCGGCCCGGTCGAGCGACGGGCGTCGCGCGAGCTGCTACGCGTGGGGTTCCTGCGCACCGCCTCGACGCTGCGCAAGCCGCCGTTCGTGATCAACGCGTTCTCCCTCGGCGCGTGGGCGACCGGGATGAACGTCTCGGCCGGGCTCACCGGCGTGGCCGTGCTCAAATCCACCGGCCCGGACCGGGACAAGATCATCCACACGATGCAGGAGTTCGGCCCGGGCTTCACCTACGTGATCACCAGCTACCCGCCGTTCCTCAAGGGCCTGTTCGACGACGACCGCCTCGACTGGTCGGCCTACGACGTGGTCTGCGCGTTCGGCGGCGAGGGCATCACCGAGGGCATGCGCGACCACATCCTGCGCACGGCGCACTCGGTGATCGGCGCCTACGGGGCGAGCGACCTGGAGATCTCGATCGGGATGGAGACCGAGTTCACGATCGCGCTGCGCCGGGCGATCGCCGCCGACGCCTCCCTGTCCGCGGCGTTGACGAAGCAGACCGAGTACGGCGTGCTGCCGAATGTGTTCCAGTTCAACCCCTACGCCTACCTGATCGAGACCAGCGACGACGGCGAGCTCGTCGTGACGATCACCCGACCGCAGAACCTCAACCCGCGGATCCGCTACAACATCCACGACCGCGGCCACGTGGTCCGGATGCGCGAGCTGCTGCCGGTGCTGCGCCGGTTCGGGCTGCGGCACGTGATCGACGAGAAGGTGCTGGACCTGCCGGTGCTGCTGCACTACGGGCGCAGCGACCTGTCGGTGGACTACAACGGCGCCGTCGTCGCGCCGGACGGGCTGCGCGACGTGATCAACGCCGACCCGGAGCTCCTCCCGGTCGTGGAGAACCACCGGCTCGTCTCGTTCACCGACGCGGCGGGCGACCGGCAGCTGCACCTGGCCGTGCAGCTCGCCGACGGGGCCGACGTGCCCGACCGCACCGCCGCCGCGCACCGGATCCTCGCCGGGCTGCGGCGGTCCAACGGCGACTTCCACAACGCCGTGCGCACCAGCGCTGCGGGCACCGAGCCGACCGTCGGCTTCTACCCGTACCGCACCGGCGTGTTCGCCGGTGACGGCGCGAAGCTCAAGAACGAGTACGTGTCCACCCTCGACGCCGCCGCGGCCGCCACGGCCGGGATCGACGCCCAGGTCGTGTCGGACCGGGAAATCCGGTTCTGATCGGCGTCACCGCGCTGCTAACGTCGGCGCCGCGCCCCCATGGGCCTACCGGGAAGGAGCGGCTGTACCGGCCGGCACCCGACGTCCGCGTCGTGCCGAGCACCTCCCGCACGGGCCCGCGGCGCATCCCTGGTTCGCACGTTCCCCGTTCGTGAGGTCTGCTCCGTCGGCCCGGGGCGGCGCGGCTCCTTCCCGGTGTCTCCGCCACACCGACCGGGAGGACCCCCGTGCCCGTCACGTTCAACCACACCATCATCGCCGCGCGCGACCGCGCCGAGTCGGCGCGCTTCTTCCGGGAGATCCTCGAGGCGGCCGACGCGCCGTCCTGGGGCCCGTTCACCAACCTGTCGATCGACGGCGGGGTCCTGCTGCAGTTCGCCGACCTGCCGGTCCAGGCGTTCCCGGAGATCCAGAACCAGCACTACGCGTTCCTGGTCGACGACGCGCTGTTCGACCGGGCCCACGCGCGGCTGCGCGGGCGCGGTGTCGAGCACTGGGCGGACCCGCAGATGTCGCGGCCCGGCGAGATCAACCACGACCACGGCGGCCGCGGCGTCTACTTCCGCGACCCCGCCGGCCATTTCCTGGAGATGATCACCCAGCCGTACCTGTGACCGGCCCCGGCCGGTCAGTGGTGTGCGGCGCGGTCGACCGTGGTCTGCAGCGCGGCGAGCAGCTCCCGGGCGCTGTCCAGGCTCAGCTCCACCGCGACCCGGGCCGACGGGCCGCGCTCCGGGTTCAGGAAGTCGATGTTGACGGTGTGCTCGTCGGGGGCGTGCACCGGGTGGTCGTAGTAGACCGTCGCCGTGCGCAGCGGGAACCAGCCGTCCGGGCCCTTGCCGCTGCTGGCCGCCACGTCGATCTTCTCGGTGCTGTAGGTGCACATGCTCTAGACCCCCAGGTGCCTGCGGTAGAAGGCGCGGATCTTCTCCCAGCCGTCGAGCGCGGCGGCGACCCGGTAGGACGGGCGGTCGACGGAGAAGAACGCGTGCCCGGCGTCGTCGTAGCGGTGGAACTCGTAGGTCTTGCCCGCGTCGCGCAGCAGGGCCTCCAGCTCGTCGACGTGCGCCGGCGACGGGTAGGAGTCCTCGTTGCCGAACAGGCCCAGCAACGGGGCGCGCAGCTCCGGGACCCGGTCGGCGAGCGGGCTGACCTGCACCGGGAAGCCCTCCGGCGGCGTTCCGACCACGAACGCGCCGTAGCAGTCGACGGCGGCCTGCACGTCGAGCTCGACGCCGGACAGGAACGCCTGCCGTCCGCCCGAGCAGAAGCCGATCGTGCCGACCTTGCCGCTCGCCCCGGGCAGCGCGCGCAGCCACGCGACGGCGCCGGCGGCGTCGCCGACGAACCGCTCGTCGGGCACACCGCCCTGCGCGCGGGCGGTGGCCGCGGCGTCGTCCGGGTCGGCTCCGGGGGCCTCGCGGGTGTAGAGGTTCACGCAGATCGCGTCGTAGCCCTCGACCGCGAACCGGCGCACGGTCTCCTTGCTCTCCCGGTCGTAGCCGGGCATGTGGTGGATGACCAGCACCCCGGACCGCGGGCCCAGCGTCATCGGGCGGGCCGTGTAGGCCTCGACCTCGTCGCCACCGTGTCCGCGGATGACGACCGTCTCGGACAGCACCGCGTCGTAACGCACACCTTGGGTCATGGCGGCGACGCTACGACTCCCCCGGACCCTCCGCACGCGGCGGGCCGTCCGGCGTCCGGTTCGGACTCCGGTGCCCGGATCGGGCCCGCTCCTGATCAGGCCCGGTGGAGGGGGTCGACCCACGGCACGTGCTCGGGGTCGGTGACGCCGTCGATGTCGAGGTTGACCACGACCGGCTCCTGGCCGCTGCGGGTCAGCACGCACTCCAGCGGCTCGTCGTCGAGCGCGTTGATCTCCTGGTGCGGCACGAAGGGCGGGACGAAGATGAACCCGCCCGGCCCGGCCTCGGCGACGAACTCCAGGTTCTCGCCCCAGCGCATCCGGGCCCGCCCGCGGACCACGTAGATCACGCTCTCCAGCTCGCCGTGGTGGTGCGCGCCGGTCCGGGCCCCGGGGTGGATGGTGACCGTGCCGGCCCAGAGCTTCTGCGCGCCGGCCCGGTCGTGGGTGACCGCGGCGGCCCGGTTCATGCCCGGGGTCTGCGCGGTGTTGGTGTCCAGGGAGTCGCCGGGGATCACGCGTACGCCGTCGTCACGCCAGTCGGTGGCCATGAACGACACGCTAGCGACCGGGACGGGTCGCCCGGAAGCGGTACGAGCGGGTGCCGAGCTCGACGTCGGGCCCGGTGAGCCCGGCCGTCTGCAGCCGGTCCGGCAGGGTGGCCGGGTCGACGTTGGTCATCGTGTCCCCGACGTGCAGGAGCCGGAAGCGCAGGCTCGCCCGGCTGTCGATGCCGGCGAAGCGCCCACCGGGGCGCAGCACCCGGCCGACCTCGCCGAAGAGCCGGTCCTGCAGCTGCGCGCTCGGCACGTGGTGCAGCATCGTGAAGCAGACGACGGTGTCGAACGACGCGTCACTGAACGGGAGCGCGGCGCCGTCGCCGTGCCGGACGTCGACGGCGTCGCCGAGCTCACGGGTCAGGTCCGCGGCCATCGTGCCGTCCACCTCGACGGCGGTCAGCGACCCCGTGCGCGGCGCGAGCCAGCGGGTCGTCACGCCGTAGCCGGGCCCGATCTCCAGGACGTTGCCGCCGAGGTCGACGTCGCGGGTCGCCCACGGCAGCACGGCACCGTGCATCCTCTCCGACCAGGAGTCCGAGCGGCAGATCCGCCGGTGCATCGCGTTCATCGCCATGCCCGCACGCTAGGGCAGCGCCGACGCCGCCCGGAAGCGCCGGCCGCGGGCGGTCAGACGGCGGTGGCCAGGGTCAGTGCGAACCGCTCGTCCGGGTCGGTCCAGCGGCGGGTCGTCTCGAACCCGGCGGCGACGACCATGGAGTCGATGTTGGACGGCCGGAACTTCCCGGAGATCTCTGTGCGCATCTCCTCGCCGGCCGCGAACGACACGTCGAGGTCGAGCTCGGAGACCCGGACGTCCATGTCCCGCTCGGCGCGCAACCGCATCTCCAGCCACTCGTTGTCCGCGTCCCACGCCGCGACGTGGGCGAACGCCTCGACGTCGAAGTTCGCGCCGAGCTCGCGGTTGAGCACGTGCAGCACGTTGCGGTTGAACTCGGCGGTGACGCCCGCGGAGTCGTCGTAGGCCGGGACGATCACGGCCGGGTCGGTGACCAGACCGGTGCCGACCAGCAGCTGCTCCCCCGGTTCCAGCACCGACCGCACGTGGGTCAGGAACTCGTGACGCTGCCGGGGCAGCAGGTTGCCGATCGTCCCGCCCAGGAACGCGATCATGCGCCTGCCGCCGGGGGCGGCGCCGGGCAGGCGGTCGAGGTCCTTGGTGAAGTCACCGACGACGCCGTGCAGGGCCAGGCCCGGGTAGCGGTCGGCCAGCTCGTCGATCGCCCCGCGCAGCGCGGACTCGCTGACGTCCTGGGGCACGTAGCAGCCCAGCGTCCCGGCCGCCCGGAACGCGTCGAGCAGCAGCCGGGTCTTGGTCGAGGAGCCCGATCCGAGCTCGACCACCGTCTGCGCGCCGGAGGCGCGGGCGATGTCGGCGACGGAGTCGGTCAGCAGCGACCGCTCGGTGCGGAACGGGTAGTACTCGGGCAGGTCGGTGATCTGCTCGAACAGCTCGGAGCCGCGGGCGTCGTAAAACCACTTCGGCGGCAGTTCCTTGGGGTGGGCGGTCAGCCCGGAGGCCACGTCGGCCCGCAGCGCGGCGGCGGCATCGGCCTCGGTGAGATGGACGTCGAGTCGGATGAGTCCTGTGCCGGCGCTCGTTCCGCCTGCGCTCCACTCGGTATTCATCGTGCTCCCTGTCGGTCACACCCGCGCCGGCGGAGTCACCGCGCGGTCGCGCGGTCGCGGTCGTGCTCCGCGAGCGGGTGCAGGTCGTGGTGACCCGGACGGGCCACCACCAGATGCCCGTCGGGCACCTGGGTCCAGGAGGGGAGCGGGCCGGTCGGCTCGGACGCGACCGTCACCGAGTCCTCGCCGGTGTGCACGGCCAGCGCGTGCCGCCATGCCGTTCCCCAGATCGTCGTGCCGTCGGTGAGCAGCAGGTTCAGCCGGGAGCCGGGGGCCGCGTCCTCGGTGGCGAGCACCGTGTCGGCCAGGACCGCGGCCGGGTCGTGCCCGGCGCGGAGCCGGTGCCGGACCAGGGCCCAGAGCACCGCCGCGTCGGTGGGCGCGTCCAGGGTGATCAGGTCCCGCGTCGGCAGCGTCGCGGCCAGGTGCTCGAGCGAGCCCGGCCAGTCGCGGACCATACCGTTGAGGCTGAACAGCCAGCGGCCCTCGGCGAACGGCGCGGCCGCCGTCGAGACGACCGGCATGCCGGGGCTGGCCGAGCGGATCGCGCCCAGCACCCCGGTCACGAGCGTGCTCGCGGCGACGGCGGCGAACGAGGTGTCCGACCAGATCGGCTGATCGCTGCGGATCCGCACCGGCGCCGCCCCGGTGCCGCCGTGCGCGCCCTCGCGGACGGCCTCCGGCGGTGCATCCGGGTCGACGACGGCGTGGCCGTTCCCGCCCGGGCCCACGGCGACCGGCGCGGCGACCGGCGCGGGGCCGGGCGGGACCGGCGCGGCCGGGTACCAGCCCGCGCCGAACCCGTCGGCGTTGATCGTCCCGCCGCCGCGCATGTCCGCGGGCGCGTAGGACTGCTCGAGCAGCCCGTGGGCCGGTTCGAGCAGCACCGAGGCGAGCGTGCGGGGCGGCCCCAGGTAGGCCAGATGTCGGCACACCGCGCGGTTACGCCCCCCGCTCGGACGGGCGCGGGTCGCGCGCCAGCCGGATCCCGGAGAAGATCTGGCGGCGCACCGGGTGGTCCCAGTTGCGGAACGTGGTGCGGATCGCCGACGCGTCGGTGCCGAACGAGCCCCCGCGCAGCACCGCGTAGTCACCGCCGAAGAAGACCTCGGAGTACTCCGGGTACGGGAACATCTCGAAGCCCGGGTACGGGTGCCAGCCCGAGTCGCACCACTCCCAGACGTCACCGATCATCTGGTGCACCCCGAGCGCGGACGCACCGCGCGGGTAGGCACCGACCGGGGCCGGCTGCAGGTGCCGCTGGTCGAGGTTGGCGTGGCTGTCGGTGGGTTCGTCGTCGCCCCACGGGTAACGCCGGGAACGGCCGGTGGCCGGGTCGAACCGGGCCGCCTTCTCCCACTCGACCTCGGTCGGCAGGCGCTTGCCCGACCAGCGCGCGAACGCCTGCGCCTCGTGGAACGTGACGTGCACGACCGGCTCGTCGGGCACGATCTGCTCGACGACGCCGAACCGTCGCCGCCACCACGCGCCGGACGCGTCGCGCTGCCAGAACAGCGGTGCGACCAGGCCCTGCTCGCGCACGTGCGCCCAGCCGCGCTCGGTCCAGTACCGCGGGTCGTCGTAGCCACCGGCGTCCACGAACTCGGCGTACTGCCCGTTCGTCACCGGGTAGGTGTCGATCACGAACGCCGGCACGTCCACGACGTGCGCGGGGCGCTCGTTGTCCAGCGCCCACGGCTCGGTGGAGGTGCCCTGGGTGAACGGCCCGCCCGGTACGAGCACCTCGGCCGCGCCGAGCGGCACTGCGTGGTCGCCGCCCGGCGACATGGGCGGGCGCGGCGGGGCCGGGGCGTGCAGCAGCGGGGCCCCGGCGCGCAGCTGGTGGGTGGCCAGCATCGTCTCGTCGTGCTGCTGCTCGTGCTGCACGATCATCCCGAACGCGAACGCCTCGTGCTCCAGGCGGCGCCCGCGCAACGGGCTCGAGCCCAGCGCGTCGAGGGCCTTCTCCCGGACCTCGCCGACGTAGGTGCGCGCCTCGGACGGCGTCAGCAACGGCAGCTCGACGCGGCTGGAGCGGGTGTGCTGGAACGCGTCGTAGAGCCCGTCGATCTCCGGGCGCAGCGGCTCGCGGCCGCCGACGTCGCGGACCAGCCAGAGCTCCTCCTGGCTGCCGATGTGCGCCAGGTCCCAGACCAGCGGCGACATCAGGGGCGAGTGCTGGGTGGTCAGCTCGCGCTCGTCGATGTCGGTCAGCACGGCGCTGCGGGCGCGCGAGCGCTCCAGCAGGCCGGCCACCCGCGTCCGCAGCTGCTCGGTGTCCTCGCCGGGGCGCGGTGCGGGCCGGGCGGACGGCGTGGTGGACGCGGTCGTCACGGGGGTCTCGGTGACGGGGTCCGTCATCAGACTGCTCCTTCCTGGACGTGCGGTCGTCCGGTGGTGCTCGTGACGTCCGGGGGCACGACCTCCGGACGTGTCGTCGTGGGGCCGGGCAGCGAGAGCCCGGCCGGGAACGGGGTCTGCGGGGCGCCGGCGGCGGGAGCGCCCACCTCCAGCGGCGACGGGTCGTCGGCCGGACATCGCCCGCGCAGCACCCGCTGCTCGGTGACCTCCTCCAGCCGCGCGAGCAGCTCGGACGGGCCCCACGCCAGCCCGGTCCCCCGTCCGGCGTCGGCGGAACGGCCCAGCACCTCGCAGGCCAGGGGGAACACGGTCGCGGCGGCGCGGGCCAGCGCCGGGTCGGCCAGGGCGTCGCGGCTGGCGGCGACCCAGCGGTCGCGTACCGGGTCGCAGGCCTCGCGCACCCGGTCGAGCACGGCGGCGTCAGAGGTCAGCGCGAGCAGCACGGCGGTCGGCAGCGCCCAGTCGCGGCCGTCCTGCCCGTCGACGTAGCGGACCTCGAGATGGCCGTGCGGGCGGACCGGCGGGAACATGGTGGAGACGTGGTAGTCCAGGTCCCCGGTCGTCGGCGGGCGCGACAGCGCGCCGTCGAACCGGCCGCGGGCGGCCCCGTCGATCCAGTCGGCGAACGAGGTCTGCGGCGGGACCTCCCAGCTGCCGTCTCCGCGCACGCACAGCAACGGGGTGGAGACCACCCGCTCGGCCCAGGTCCGGGCCGGGTCCGGCGACACCGACGGCGGCGCGGTGCGGGCCGGGTCCAGGCTCAGCCAGGACGCCATCCGCGACGACTTCCAGCCGGTCACGCGCCCGTGCATGACCGGGGAGTTCGCGAACGCCGCGACCAGCACCGGACCGAGCGCGTGCAGGGCGTCCCAGCGTTTCGGCGCCGACGCCTCGGTGCCGGCGTCGAGGCAGACCTGCACCGACGACGTCGAGCACATGCCGCTGCGCCCGTGCGGGCCGACACGGTCGAACACGCGCTCCATGGCGCGGTAGCGGGGTAGGTCCAGCAGGCGCCGTGCCGGGCGCACCGGGTCCGCGGCGCGGGCGTGCGGGCGCAGGCCGTGGGCGGCGAGCAGGGCGTGCAGGCGGTCGGCGTCGCGGGTGACGTCGCGCAGCAGTGAGCCGAGGTCCGGCAGCGGCGGGCCGGCGATCTCGATCTGACCACCGGGCTCGACGGTCACGTCGGCGCCACCGGGGAGGGGAAGAGCGGGAGAGTCCGGGTCGAGGGACTTCGGAGCATGCGGGCCGAGAGCGGCGCGCAGCGAGTCGACGTCGACCGGCGCGTCCGGGGTCTCGGGACGGTAGAGCATCCATTCCAGTTCCACACCGACCAGCTTCGGCGGCCCGTGCTTGAAACAGACCGAGGCCACGTACGCCTCGGCCTCCGCGCGGCTGCGCAGGACACCGGGTCCGGTGTCGTGCCGCGCCGCGGAGTCTCCCGCTACTCCCGTCACGCTGGAAAACGCTACCCCCGACCCCCGACAACCGCAGCCCGCCGAACGACGACGCCGGGGGAGCATCTGCACCCGACGGTGCTTGCGCCCGGGGCCCCGCTGTGCGCCGTCCGTGGCCCGGGCATGGAGGACACGCGTACGGAATACTCGTCCCATGCCCCGCGTCAGCACCGATCAGCTCGCCGCACGGCGCCGGCAGATCCTCGACGGGGCGCGCCGGTGTTTCGCCGACCACGGCTACGAGGGAGCCACGGTGCGGCGGCTGGAGACCTCCACCGGCCTGTCCCGCGGCGCGATCTTCCACTACTTCCGGGACAAGGAAGCCCTGTTCCTGGCCCTGGCCGAGGAGGACGCCCGCCGAATGGCCGACGTCGTCGCCGAGCAGGGGCTGGTGCAGGTGATGCGCGAGCTGCTCGACACCGCGCGGGCCGCGGACGGCGACCCGGCCGGGCCCGCCGCCGCGAACGGGAGGCCTCCGGACACAGCGCATCCGGACCACGCGCACACCGCCGCCGCTCACCCGAACGGCAGGCGACCGAACAGCGGCGACCCGAGCACCATCCACCCGGACGGCGGCACCGGCCGGGGCGCGGCCGCGGCCGACCGCAGCTGGTTGGGCACCCGGCTGGAGGTCTCCCGACGGCTGCGCACCGACCCGGAGTTCCGCGGCCGCTGGCAGGCGCACTCGGCCGCGCTCACCGCCGCCACCCGCCGGCGTCTGGAACGCCAGGCCGCCGCGGGCGCGCTGCGCGACGACGTACCGGTCGCCGTGCTCGCCCAGTACCTGGAGCTGGTGCTCGAGGGCCTGGTCTCGCACCTGGCCATGGGGTTGCCGGCCGGTGACCTGGACGCCGTCCTGGACGTGGTCGAGAACGGCGTCCGGGCCCGGCCCGCCACCTGACGCGGACCGCCCCCGAGGCAGGTCGCCGAGCGGCCGGTCAGGCCCGCTCCACCTCCACCCGGGTGTCGTTGAACGTCGGGGCGTGCCCGAGGTCGGCGAACTCGGTGGGGTTGATCGCGTTCACCGTGCTCTGGCCCTTGGTCTGGGCGCGCCAGGCGCCCATGCTCGCCATCACCACGCCGCGGGTCACGTCGGCGGTGACCTTGGCCTTGACCAGGATCTCGCCGAGCTCGTTGTAGATCCGCACCAGCTCGCCGTCGAGGACCCCCCGGTCGTCGGCGTCCACCGGGTGCAGCCAGGCCGAGGGCTCCCCCGCGACCCGCTGCTGGGCCGGCAGGTTGCCGTAGCTGGAGTTGATGAACGCGTGCGACTTCGGCGAGATCAGCGACAGCCGGTGCGCCTCGTCCGGGCCGCGCGGCGGGATGTAGTGCGGCAGCGGGTCGACGTCCTCGCCGGGCTGGGCCTCGTTGCTGCCCTGCCGGAACAGCGGCAGCACGAAGTTGCCGCCCGCCGCGGCCGCGGAGAGGAACTCCTGCTTGCCCGACGGCGTCGGGAACCCGCCCTGCGCGTGCGGGGCGTAGGCGTCGGCGGCGGGCAGGTTCAACCGCGCCCAGCCGGTCTCGGCCAGCGTCGCCGGGGTGATCCCCTCCAGCGCCGGCGCCGCCCAGTCGTAGGCGTCGTCGATCATCGCCTCGTCGGTCATGGTGAAGCAGTCCTCGGTGTAGCCCATGGCCGCGGCCAGGCGCCGGAACAGCTCGGTGTTGCTGACCGCCTCACCGACCGGCGGGATCGAGGGCCGGTTCAGGCCGATGTAGAAGTGTCCCCAGGAGAACATCACGTCGAGCTGCTCGAGCTGGCTCGCGGCCGGCAGGACGATGTCGGCGTACTGCGCGGTGTCGGTGAGGAACTGCTCGCTCACCACCGTGAACAGGTCCTCGCGGGCGAGCCCGGCCAGTACCCGTTCCTGGTCCGGGCAGACCACCACCGGGTTGGAGTTGTAGACCATCAGCGCGTGGACTCCCGGGCCGTCACCCGGGATCTCCCCGGTCAGCGCCCGGCCCAGGTGGAACTGGTTGATCACCCGGGTGTGCTCCGGGCGCAGCTCGGGCCGGCTCAGCGCGTCCCAGTTCACCGGGAACGCCCACAGCGGCAGCGCCAGCAGACCGCCGCCGGGCTTGCGCCAGGCGCCGACCAGGCCGGGCAGACAGGAGATCGCGCGCACGGTCTGCCCGCCGCCGGAGTGGCGCTCGATCGCCACCCCGATCCGGATCATCGACGGCTGCGCGGCCGCGTACTCCCGCGCCAGGGTCCGGATGTCCTGCGCCGGGATGCCGGTCTCGGTCTCGGCCCACTCCGGGGTGTGGCCGGCCACCCGCTCGGTCAGCTCGTCGATGCCGACGGTGTGGTCGCGGACGTAGTCGGCGTCGGTCAGCCCCTCGGTGACGATCACGTTGATCATCGCCATGGCCAGGGCGCCGTCGGTGCCGGGCCGGATCGGGATGTGCCAGTCGGCGCGGGCGGCGGTCTTGTGCTTCACCGGGTCGATCACGACGACCTTCGCCCCGTTGCGCTGCGCCTGCGCCACGAACGGCCACAGGTGCAGGTTCGTCGAGACCATGTTGCAGGCCCAGATGACGATGTACCTGGAGTGCACCAGGCTCTCCGGGTCGACGCCCGCGGTCGGCCCGAGGCTCATCACGTACGCCGTCGACGCGCCGGAGTCGCAGTAGGTGCGCTCGCTGACCGTGGCGCCCATCCGGTTGAAGAACGGGTCACCGACGTTGAGCCCGTTCAGCGTGCCCTGGGTGCCCAGGTAGCTGACCGGCATGACCGCCTCGGCGCCGTGCTCGGCGATCACCCGGTTGAAGTTGGCGGCCACCTCGGCGACGGCGGTGTCCCAGGAGATCGGCTCGAACCGGCCGGAGCCCTTCGGGCCGGAGCGGCGCAGCGGGGTGGTGATCCGTTCCGGGCTGTAGACCCGCTCGGTGTAGTTGTTGACCTTGACGCACAGCCCGCCCCGGGTGAACGGGTGCTCCTTGTCGCCGCGGACCGACGTCGCGACCCCGTTCTCGACCGTCACGGTCATCGCGCAGCCGTCCGGGCAGTCGTGCGGGCAGATCGCGCGACGGGTTCCGGACCCGCCCAGGTCGACGAGCGGGAGTTCGGTGGTGGTCATCGAGGTCCTCCGGGTGCACGTGGTGGTCCGCCGATCGTCGTCGGCCGGGGCCGGGGCCGGGTTGTCGCCGCGTGCCGGGTTGTTGGCCTGCCACGCCGGAAGACCGGGCCGGGGCCGCAGAAGCGAGAAGCACGAGCCCGCGATACCGCAGGTGAGGCGTCGGGTCCGGCGTAACCCGAACGTCCCTTGACGGCGTCCGACCCGGCTGTGAACGTCGGGCGGATCCGACACGGGACGGGGGTGAACGGCCGTGGTCCTCGCTCCGGGTTCCGAGCCGGTGCACCGCGCCACCCGCCGCTACGACGAGTGGCGCGAGGCCCTCCGGCACGACTTCGTCGCCCTCGACGTGGCGCCGGACCGCAGCCGCGCGTCCTCGTTCGCCGGGTCCTCGCGCAGCGCGACGCTGGCCCACCTGCAGGTCTCCGAGGTCGGTTCGGTGGCCCAGACCTGCCGGCGCACCCCGCAGCTCGCCGGCCACGACGACCGCGAGTACCTGCAGGTGGGGATGCTCGCCCGCGGCACGGCGTCACTCGAGCAGGACGGCCGCAGCACCGTGCTGCATCCGGGTGACCTCGCGCTCTACGAGACCGGCCGGCCGTTCCGCTGGTCCTTCGGCGGCGACTGGGTGCTGCAGGTGTTCACCTGGCCGCGGGAGTGCGTCGACCTCGCCGACGCCGAGTCCGCCGCGGTCACCGCCTGCCGGTTCGGCGGGCGTTCCGGGCTGGGCCGGATGGTCGGCGGGGTGCTGCAGGACCTGGTCGCCGATCCGCCGCAGCTCAGCGCCGCGGGCGCGGTCCGGCTCGCCGATGAGGTAGGCGGCCTGGTCGCGACGCTGGCCGGCGAACGCACCGCCGGGCTGTCGGTGGCCGCAGGCGAGCGGTCCCGCGCCGCGCTGCGCACCCGGGTCGAGCAGTACGTCGCCGAGCACCTCGACGACCCCGACCTGGGCCCGGCGTCGATCGCGGCCGCGCACTTCGTGTCGCCCCGCCAGCTGCACCGGCTCTTCGCCGACAGCGGCGAGTCGGTGACCCGACGGATCCGCCGGACCCGCCTGGAGCGCGCCCGCCGCGACCTCGGCGACCGGCGCCTGGCCGGGGCGTCGATCACGCAGGTCGCCCGCCGGTACGGCTTCACCGACCTGGCCGCGTTCAGCCGGGCCTTCCGCGCCACCTACGGGGTCTCCCCCCGCGGCTACCGCGCCTCCGGCTGACCACCGCTCCCGATCGCGGGGGGTCGCGTCGGCGGGGTCGCGAGGGGAACCCTCGGGACCTCACCGGGAGCGAGGGGACCCCTCGGGACGTCAGCCGGTGCGGGCCGGTCAGCGCGTGCGGGGCCGGAAGCGCGTGCGGGGCCGGTCTGCGCGAGCCGATCGGCGTCGTCCGAACAGGTGGCGCCCGCCAGGGAGCCGGGGGGCAAGGAGCCGGGAGGGAGCAGGGAGCTCCCGGTCAGTGACCGACGGCGGCCGGACGGGGGTCGGCGAACTGGGTGCGGTAGAGACGGGCGTAGCGGCCCCCGGCCGCGAGCAGCTCCTCGTGCGTGCCGGTCTCCGCCACACGTCCCGCCTCGACGACGGCGATCCGGTCGGCCGCGCGGACGGTGGACAGCCGGTGCGCGATCACGATCGCCGTCCGCCCCACCAGGGCCTCGGCCAGTGCCTCCTGGACCGCCGCCTCGGACTCGGAGTCCAGGTGCGCGGTCGCCTCGTCCAGGATCACCACGCGCGGCCTGGCGAGCAGCAGGCGCGCGATCGTGAGGCGCTGACGCTCGCCGCCGGAGAGCCGGTAACCGCGCTCGCCGACGACGGTGTCGAGGCCGTCCGGCAGCGCGTCGAGCAGGTCGCCGAGCCGGGCCCGGCGCAGGGCGTCGCGCATCTGGTCCTGCGACGAGCCCGGCGCGGCGTAGCGCAGGTTCTCCGCGATCGTGTCGTGGAACAGGTGCCCGTCCTGGGTGACCATCCCGACGGCGCCGCGGATCGCGGAGAACCGCAGTGCGCGGACGTCGGTGCCGGCCAGCTCGACCGCCCCGGAGTCGACGTCGTAGAGGCGCGGCACGAGCGCGGCCAACGTGGACTTCCCGGCGCCGGACGTGCCGACCAGCGCGAGCAGCTGCCCCGGCCCGACCTCCAGGTCGATGCCGTGCAGCACCTCGACGTTGCGCCGGTGGTCGAGGACCGCGACCTCCTCCAGCGAGGCCAGCGAGACGTCCTCGGCGCTGGGGTAGGTGAACCGCACGTCGCGCAGCCGGACCCCGACCGGCCCCTCCGGGAGGTCCTTCGCATCGTCGCGTTCGCTGATGTTCGGCTTCAGGTCGAGCACCTCGAAGACCCGCTCGAACGCGACCAGCGCGGTCATCACGTCGACCCGGGCGTTGGCCAGCGCCGTCATCGGCGTGTAGAGCCGGGTCAGCAGCAGCCCCAGCGCGACGACGGTGCCGGCCGGGATCTGCCCGGTCACGGCCAGGTAGCCGCCGAAGCCGTAGATCAGGGCCTGGGCCAGCGCGGAGACCAGCGACAGCGCCGTGACGAAGATCCGCGACACCATCGCCGAGCGGACGCCGATGTCGCGCACCTTCGCGACCTGCGACCGGAACACGGTGGCCTCGGCCTGCGGGTCGCCGAACAGCTTGACCAGCGTCGCGCCGGGGGCGGAGAACCGCTCGGTCATCTGGTTGCCCATGGCGGCGTTGAGGTCCGCGGCCTCGCGGCGCAGCTCGGCGATCCAGTTCCCCATCCGCCGCGCCGGCAGCACGAAGATCGGCAGCAGCAGTATCGCCAGCACCGTGACCTGCCAGGCCAGCCCGATCATCACCGCGACCGCCAGCACGAGCTGGATCGAGTTCGACAGCACCGTGGACAACGTGCCGGTGATCGCGGTCTGGGCGCCGATCACGTCGTTGTTGAGGCGGCTCACCAGCGCGCCGGTCCGGGTGCGGGAGAAGAACGCCAGCGGCATCGCCTGCACGTGGCTGAACACCGACACGCGCAGGTCGGCGATCAGGCTCTCCCCGAGCCGCGAGGAGAACCACCGCCCGGCCAGCCCGACGACGGCTTCCATCACCGCCATCCCGGCGATGCCCAGCGCCAGCACGATCACGACGCGTCCGGCGTCCGGGATCCGCCCGGCGCCGACGATCGTGTTGACCACGCGTCCGGCGAGCACCGGCGTGGCCACGCCGATCACGGCGGTGGCCGTGGTCAGGGCCAGGAACGAGATCAGCCAGCGGCGGTAGGGCCGTACGAACCGCAGGATCCGCGGCCAGGTCCCCGGCGTGATCGACCGCGGGGTGTCGGCACCGCGGATGACCCCGCGCAGCGCTGTGAGCTGGCGATCCATCGATCTCCCCTCGCCGGTGGTGGACGGCGAGCTACCACGTTACGTCGCGTGCCGGCGCCGGGCGCGCGATGCTGCGCCACCGGGCCGTGGCCCGGGGAGCCGGTCGGGGCGGGAGTACCCCGTAGCCACACCGAATCCCGGGCCGGACCCCGACCCGGGACAGCGGTGACGGTGCGCGGTGGGCGACTACTTCTTCTTGGTACGCGTCGCGCCACCGCGGCCGCGCAACGTCACCCCGGTCTCGCTCAGCACCCGGTGCACGAATCCGTACGAACGCCCGGTCTGCTCGGCGAGGGAACGAATGCTCGCGCCCTTCTCGTACTTCTTCTTCAGATCGGCGGCGAGTTTGCCCCGTTGCGTCCCGGTGATCCGGGCGCCCTTCTTCAGATCGGCCACTGGCCCTCCTCATCCCCGCCGCGGATGCCCCCGCGGACCGCCACACGAGGCGTGACGATCTCGCAATGATGATCCAGTTGGGGAATTCTGGCCAGGACGGTGAGAACGCGATCGGTGAGCGGTTCGCCCGAATGGATCATTCACGTCGGTGGACGGCCCTGCCATTGCTCACACGGCGTCAGAAATCGATCACCTGATAGGAGTGACACGGGGTCGACGGCGTCGTGGCGCGAACTCCGTGTACATCCGTTGATCGGTTCGTGATCCGATCGGGTGATGCGCACGACCCCGCCGCTCAGGCGAGCTGCACGAGCTCCAGGTACTCGGCGGACCAGTGGTCCTCGGTCCCGTCCGGCAGGACGATCACCTTGTCCGGCTCCAGGGCCTCCACGGCGCCCGGGTCGTGGGTGACCAGGACGACCGCCCCGGTGAACCGCCGCAGCGCGTCGAGCACCTGCTCCCGGCTGGCCGGGTCCAGGTTGTTCGTGGGCTCGTCGAGCAACAGCACGTTCGCGGCACTGGACACCAGCCCGGCCAGCGCGAGTCGCGTGCGCTCGCCGCCGGAGAGCGTTCCGGCCGGCTGCTCGAGCTGCTCGCCGGAGAACATGAACGTGCCGAGCACGGTGCGCAGCCGCTGCGCGTCGGTGTCCGGCGAGGCGTGCCGGATGTTCTCCCAGACCGACGCGTTCATGTCCAGGGTGTCGTGCTCCTGGGCGAAGTAGCCGGTGCGCAGCCCGTGACCGGGCACCATCCGCCCGGAGTCCGGGGCCTCGGTCCCACCCAGCAGGCGCAGCAGCGTCGTCTTGCCGGCACCGTTGAGACCCAGCACGACGACCTTGGCGCCGCGGTCCACGGCGAGGTCGACGCCGGTGAAGACCTCCAACGACCCGTAGGCCTTGGACAGGCCCTCCGCCGTCATCGGGGTCTTGCCGCAGGATGCGGGATCGGGGAAGCGGATCTTGGCGACCCGGTCGGCCTGCTGCTCGGGCTCGAGGCCGGAGAGCAGCTCGTCGGCGCGGCGGGCCATGTTCTTGGCCGCGACCGCCTTGGTCGCCTTGGCGCCCATCTTGAGTGCCTGGGTGTGCAGCTGCGACGCCTTCTTCTCGGCGTTGGCCCGCTCGCGGCGGCGGCGCTTCTCGTCGGTCGCGCGCGCCTCCTGGTAGCGGCGCCAGTCCATGTTGTACTGGTCGACCTCGCCGCGCATCGCGTCGAGGAACCACACCTTGTTGACGACGGCGGCCAGCAGCTCGGTGTCGTGGCTGATCACCACGAGCCCGCCCTCGTGCTGCTGCAGGAACCCGCGCAGCCAGGTGATCGAGTCGGCGTCGAGGTGGTTCGTGGGCTCGTCGAGCAGCAGCGTCGTGGCGCTCTGCGAACCGCCGTCGGAGGCGGCGAACAGGATCCGGGCCAGCTCGACGCGGCGGCGCTGACCACCGGAGAGCGTCTCGATCTGCTGGGTGAGCACCCGCTCGGGCAGCCCGAGGTTGGTGCAGATCCGCGCGGCCTCGCTCTCCGCCGCGTACCCGCCGAGCGAGGAGAACCGCTCCTCGAGCCGTCCGTACTCGCGGACCAGCTTGTCGTTCTCGCCCGCGTCGACGACCTCGGCCATCGCGGTCTGGACCTTCTCCAGCTTGGCCAGCAGCACGTCCAGGCCGCGGGCGGAGAGCACCCGGTCCTTCGCCGTGACCGACATGTCGCCCTCGCGCGGGTCCTGCGGCAGGTAGCCCACCGGCGAGTTGGACATGATCTTCCCGGAGTACGGCTCGCCCTCCCCCGCCAGCACCCGCATCGAGGTCGTCTTGCCGGCGCCGTTGCGGCCGACCAGGCCGATCCGGTCGCCGGGCTGCACGCGCATGTTCGCGCCGGAGAGCAGGATGCGGGAACCGGCACGCAGTTCGACATCCGATGCGGTGATCACGACAAAGCTCCAGACAGTGGAGTACGGGGGTGGCCGAGGCAGAAGGACCGGGCAGGGGGCGCCGGGCGCGGGCACACAGTGCACCGGCGGCGCGCACACACCTACTCGAGCAGGACCACGACACCAGGCTACCGGCCGGGGCGATCAGTTTCCGGACGTAGGGTCCCCGGCATGACCGATGTCACCGCTCCCGTACCCCCACCGGCCGACCTCGTGGGCCGCGCCGCCCTCGTCACCGGGGCCAGCCGTGGCATCGGCCACGGCATCGCCGCCGAGCTGCTCGCCCGCGGGGCATCGGTCACGATCACCGCGCGCAAGGTCCCCGAGCTCGACGCCGCCGTGGCCGAGCTGGGTGAGGCGGCCGGGGCCCCGGAACGGGTGCTGGGCGTCCCCGGTAACGCCGGCGACGCCGCGCACCGTGCCGAGGCCGTGCGGGCGACCGTCGAGCGGTTCGGCAACATCGCGATCCTGGTCAACAACGCCGGGATCAACCCGCAGTACGGCCCGCTCGTCGACGCCGACCTCGACGCCGTCCGCAAGATCTTCGACGTGAACGTGGTCGCCGCGCTGGGTTTCGTGCAGGAGGCCTACCGGGCCGGGATGGGCTCGGCCGGCGGGTCGGTCGTGAACGTCGCCTCGCTCGGCGGGATCCGCTCGACCGGCGTGATCGGGGCCTACGGCGCGTCCAAGGCGGCGTTGATCCGGCTCACCGAGGAGCTGGCCGGGCAGCTCGGGCCGAAGATCCGGGTGAACGCGGTCGCGCCCGCGGTGATCAAGACCCGGTTCGCCGAGGCCCTCTACGCCCACGACGAGCAGGGCGTCGCCGACGGCTATCCGATGCGCCGCCTCGGCGTGCCGGCCGACGTGGCGTCGGCGGTCGGGTTCCTGGTCTCCGACGCCGCGAGCTGGATCACCGGGGACACGATCCGGATCGACGGCGGCACCATGGCCGCCGGCCGGCACGGATGACCGATCCCCGGGGGGTTGATCGGCGGCCCGGTACCGATCGGGGTCGTCGACGGCCCTCATCGGGACACGTCCGCCGATCACCACTCCGATCGCCTCGCCCGTCCGCGCGCCGCGGCCGGTCACGACCCGCGCACGTGAGATGTCGTTCATCGCCTTCCCAGCGGCGTGGAGAGCAATGAACGTCGACTCACGTGCGGAAC
>NZ_JADQDD010000062.1 GCF_019263595.1 Pseudonocardia sp. KRD291
GCTGCTGGCCGTGCTCGGGTCGCTGCTGTATCTGGCGGTGACGACCACCAAGAAACTCGTCATCCCCTGGCACGACTCCGTGGCCACCACCCAGGTCTGAACGACGACGGGACGAACGCATGAGCATCACCACCCGGGCCGCCGTCTGCCGGGCCGCCGGTGAACCGTGGGAGGTCACCGACGTCGAGGTGGACGACCCCGGGCCCCGGGAGGTGCGGGTCCGGATGGTCGCCGCAGGCCTGTGCCACTGCGACGAGCACGCCCGGACCGGGCGTTCGCCGGCGCTGTTCCCGCTGGTCGGCGGGCACGAGGGCACCGGAGTGGTGGAGCTCGTCGGACCGGGGGTGACGCGGGTCCGCGCGGGCGACCCGGTGATCCTGTGCGCGGCACCGGTGTGCGGCAGCTGCCGGTTCTGCTCCACCGGGCGGCAGAACCTGTGCGAACGCGGCCGCGAGACCGCCACCGGCCGGCCCGCGGACGGCTCGGCCCGATTCCACGCCGGCGGCGAGGACCTGGGCGCGGTCGCCGCGCTCGGCACCCTCGCCGGTCACCTGGTGGCCTCCGAGCACTCGGTCGTCCCGCTGCGCGAGCCGCTGCCGATGGCCCCGGCCGCGCTGCTCGGGTGCACGGTGCCGACCGGGTGGGGGACCGCGGTGCACGCCGCCGGCGTCGCCGCCGGGGACACCGTCGTCGTCTACGGCGCAGGCGGGGTCGGCGCGAGCACGGTGATCGGCGCCCGGCTGGCCGGGGCACGCCACGTCGTCGTGGTGGACCCGGTGCCGTTCAAACGGGAGCGGGCCGCGGCGGTCGGTGCCACGCACACGGTCGCCACCGCCGCCGAGGCGCACGCCTTCGTCGCCGACACCACCTGGGGCCGGCTCGCCGAGCACGCGCTGCTCACGGTCGACGACCTCGACGACGCCGTGCTCTGCGCCGCCCTCGACGCCGTCGGCAAGACCGGCCTCGTCACGGTCACCGCGCGCGGCGACGGGGCCGTCCGCGCCCCGTCCGGGCGGATCATCGGATTCCAGCGGCGCATCCACGGCGCCCGTTTCGGCGGCGCCCGCCCGCTGATCGACGTGCCCCGCCTGGTCTCCCTGCACACCGCCGGCCGGATCGACCTCGACCAGCTCGTCACCCGCCGCTACCCCCTCGACCGGATCGCCGACGCCCACCGCGACGCCCGGGACGGCACGCTCGTCCGCGGGGTCGTCGTGCACGACCAGGAGGCCGCCGCATGAGCGCAGCCGCGACCACCCGACCCACCACCACCGGACCCGGGACGCTGCGGACCACGGCCGCGGTCTGCCGCGCACCCGGCACCTCGTGGGAGATCACCGAGCTGACGCTCGACCCGCCGCACGCGCACGAGGTGCGGGTCCGCTTCCACGCCGCCGGGCTGTGCCGCTCCGACGACCACATCACCTCCGGAGAGGCGCTGGTCCGGACGCCGATGGTGGGCGGGCACGAAGGCGCCGGCACCGTCGAGTCGGTCGGGCCGGACGTGACCCGGGTACGCCCCGGCGACCGTATCGTGTGCTCCTACATCCCCGCCTGCGGGACCTGCGGGCCCTGCTCGAGCGGGCACCAGAACATGTGCGAGCACGGCCTCAACGCGTTCTCCGGCATGTTCGGCGACGACTCGTTCCGCTTCCACGACGACGACGGCACCGACATCGGAGGGTTCTGCACCGTCGGGTCGTTCTCCGAGTACGCGGTGGTCTCCGAGTGGGCGTGCGTACCGATCGACGACGACGTCCCGTTCGAGCTGGCCGCACTCGTCGGGTGCGGGGTGCCGACCGGCTGGGGCTCGGCCGTGCACGCGGCCGGTGTGCGGGCCGGCCAGACCGTCGTCGTCTACGGCTGCGGCGGTGTCGGCAGCAACGCGCTGCAGGGCGCCCGGCACGCCGGAGCCGCCGTCGTGGTGGCGGTCGACCCGGTCGCGTTCAAGCGGGAGTCGGCCGTGACGTTCGGGGCGACGCACACCGTGGCCGACGCCGACGCGGCGCACGACCTGGTCGCCGAGCTCACCGGCGGGCGGATGGCCGACCACGCGATCTGCATCCCGACCCTGATGACACGCGAGGTGATGGACTCCGCGGTCGCCGTCGTCGGCGTGGACGGGCAGGTCACGGTCACCGCGATGAGCCGCCACGACGACCCGGCGATCACCGTCCCGGCGAGCGCGCTGGTCGGGGACCAGAAGCGCATCCGCGGCGCCCTGTTCGGCGACTCCAACCCGCTGCACGACATCCCGCGCCTGCTGGGCCTGCACCGGGCCGGGGCACTGCGCCTCGACGAGCTGGTCAGCCGCCGCTACCGGCTCGACCAGGTCAACGACGGCTACGCCGACCTCGCCGCGGGCACGATCCTGCGTGGGGTGATCAGGCACCGCGGCGACTGAGTACACCGGGCAGGGCCGCCGCGCAGGGCAGACGCGCCGGGCCGCGTCCGGGCGGGGTCCGTAGGGTCGAGGACCGCGCGGGCCCGGCCGGGCCCGGGAGGACGAGGAGGAACCATGGCCGGGCAGGGCGCACACGCGACGGTGGCGGTCACGGGGGCCACCGGGGCACTGGGCGGACGTCTCGCGCGACGGCTCGCCGAGCAGGGCGTGCCCCAGCTCCTCGTCGGCCGCGACGTCGACCGTCTCCCCGAGCTGCCCGGCACCGAGCGCCGCGGTCCCGCCGGGTACGCCGACGCGGCGGCGATGCGCGCGGCCCTGGACGGCGCCTCGACCCTCGTGCTCGTCTCCGGACGGCCCACCGGGCGGCGGCTCGAGGAGCACGCCACCGCCGTCGAGGCCGCCACGGAGGTGGGTGTGGACCGGGTGCTGTACGTGTCCCTGCTGGGCGCGGGCCCCGAGGCCACCTACCGCAACGCCCGGGACCACTGGCTGACCGAGCAGTTCCTCGCCGGGTCCGGTGTGCGCCACACCGTCGTGCGGGCGGGGATCTACGCCTCCACCCCCGCTTCCCTGGCCGACGACGCGCTGACGGTGCGCGGTCCCGGAGGGAGCGGACGGGCCGCGTTCGTCACCCACGAGGACATCGCGGCGGTGATGGCCGCGGTCCTGCTCGACGACGGACCGGTCTCCGAGCACGACGGGGCCGTTCTCGAGGTCACCGGGCCCGAGGCGCTGACCCTGTCCGAGGCGGTCGCGCAGATCGCGGAGTCCACCGGCCGTCCGTACCGCTACGTCGCCGAGACCCCCGAGGAGGCCTTCGTCCGGCGGTGGCGGATGGGCCTGTCCGGGGAGCAGATCGAGGCCTGGATCTCCTGGTACCTCGCCATCGCGGGCGGCGGGCTGTCCACGGTCACCGACGTCGTGCCCCGGCTGACCGGCTCGCCCGCGGCCCGGGTGGTCGAGGCGGACTGGTGGCCGGCTCCCGGCCGCGCGAGCTGAGGCGTCCGGCGACGACGCGGTCTCAGCGCTGTCCCACGACCTCGACCCGGGTGAACGGCCAGGCGTGCGGAGGGCGGGAGACCAGCTCCTCGGGTGGGTCCGGCAACCGGGCCGGGTCCGGTCCGAGCGCGATCACCACGACCCGGTCCTGCGACGCCACGAACACCTCCGTGCGGTGCGCCCCCGGCAGCGGGACGCGCTCGCGCACCCAGGCGAGCAGCGCGTCGCGTGACCCGGCCCGGGCCCGGGCCTCCCACATCAGGGTCGGCGCCGGGCCCGTCACCGGCGCGGCGCGATCGTCGGTACCTCGATCGCCGCGGCGATGTCGGCGGCGGTGAGACGGAACCGGGGCGGGTAGTGGTCCGGGTCGGTCATCGTCCGCGGCTCGGTGCTGCGCCAGACGAAGATGCAGTCCGGGCAACGGAACACCGTGAACACCCCCGGTACCGGCGAGGTCGTCAGCGCGACGGCGTCGGTGCCGCGGCAGCGTGGACACGTCATCAGGACACTCCTTCCGAGCGGGTTCGGCGGACGAGCCGGGTCAACCGCCCGACCCAGTCGGCGGTCTCCGGCGGCGGTGTGACGCCGTGGCCGTGGTCGCCACGGGTCTCCGGGGGCGCCGGGGCGGTGGCGTCGATGACGAGCTTGTGGCTGATCCCGCGCGGCTGCGCCCCGGCGTCCAGCGGCATGATCGACATGTTGGGAAGGGTGACCAGGTCGTGCGCCGGGTGGACCTTCGTCGAGATCGCCCACATCACCTGCGCCATGTCGAACGGGTCCACCGTCTCGTCGACGACGATCACGATCTTGCAGTAGCCGAGTCCGTGCGGGGTGGACATCACGCGGGTGCCGACGGCCTTGCCGAAGCCGCCGAAGCGGTTGCGCACCGAGACGACGACTGCCATGCCGTGGGTGTACATCGCGTTGACGGCGACGACCTCGGGGAACTCCGCGCGCAGCTGTTCGAGCAGCGGCACGCAGGTGGTCGGGCCGATCAGGTAGTCGACCTCGGTCCAGGGCATGCCCAGGTAGAGGTGCTCGAAGTAGGGGTCGTCGCGGTAGGAGATCCGGTCGATCCGGATGACCGGCATCGACCGGCCGCCGGAGTAGGCCCCGGTGAACTCCCCGAACGGGCCCTCGAACTCCCGGGTGCCGCCGAGCACGACCCCCTCGATCAGGACCTCGGTGCCCCACGGCACGTCGAGGCCGGTCTCGGGCCCGGTGGCGATCGGGCAGGGGGAGCCGCGCAGCGCGCCGGCCATCTCGTACTCGGACCGGTCGTAGGCCAGCGGCATCCCGGCGACGATCGGGATCGTCGGTTCGTTGCCGAGCGCGATCGCGACCGGAAGGTCCTCACCGCGTTCCTCGGCCGTGCGCAGGTGCACCGCGACGTCGTGCTGGGGGACCGGCTGGATGCCCAGGTGCCGCTGGTCGCGACACTGTAGCCGGTAGGTCCCGACGTTCTGCTTCCCGGAGCTCTCCGGGTCGTCCGGGTCCCGGCTGATGATCGCGGCCTTGTCCAGGTAGAAGCCGCCGTCGCCCTCGTTGAGCCGGAACAGCGGGAGCAGGTCGAACAGCGCGACGTCGTCGCCGGTCACCTGGTTGCGGGCGAACGGCGGGTCGGCGCGCCGTTCGGGCGGGACCGGGAACGCGGCCCAGCGTCGGGAGAACTCCTCGACCTGTTCGCGTACCGGCGTCTGCGGGGGCATGCCCAGCGCGATCGCGTGGTTGGCCCAGGAGCCGTGCGCGTTGAGCACGATCCGCGGGTCCCGGAACCCCTCGACGTCGGTGAACAGCAGCGCGGGGCCGTTGTCGCCGAGCTTCGGCGCGGCCGCGGCCGCGGCGCCCAGGTCCGGCTCGGTGCGGACCTGGTCGGTGACGGTGACCAGCTGACCGTGACGGTCCAGGTCGGCGAGGAACTCGCGCAGGTCATCGGCAGGCATCAGGACACCCTCATCTCTCGAGTGGGCAGGCCCGTCCAGCGCCGCAGGCGCGGGGCGGGCAGGTCGAACTGGTCGAGCAACCGTCCGACGACGTGGTCGACGACGTCGTCCACGGAGGCCGGACGGTTGTAGAAGGCCGGCATCGGCGGCACGATCCGCGCACCCACCCGGCGCAGCGCGAGCATGTTCTCCAGGTGGATCTCCGACAGCGGCGTCTCCCGGGGGACCAGCACCAGCCGGCGGTCCTCCTTGAGCGTCACGTCGGCCGCGCGGGCGATCAGCCCGTCGCCGTACCCGGTGCGGATCGCGGCGAGCGTCTTCATGCTGCACGGCGCGATGATCATCCCGTCGGTCCGGAAGGAACCCGAGGAGATGGGCGCGGCCTGGTCGCCCGCTCCGTGCACGTGATCGGCGAGGGACCCGACCTGCTCCAGCGAGAGGCCGGTCTCGGACGGGATCGTCACCCGCGCCCAGCGGGAGAGCACCAGGTGGGTCTGCACGTCGGGCGTCTCGGCGAGTGCCCGCAGCAGTGCCACCCCCAGTGGGGCGCCGGTCGCCCCGGTGATTCCGACGACGAGTCGCATCGCACCTCCCGATTAGTTTGTATACGCACGACTTGATGGGGACTCTACGCTTCCGGCATGGACGAGCCGTATGGGGTGCCGCACACCGACGACCGGCCGGACGGCCTGCAGCAGTCGGTGTTCCACCTGATGCGGCGCGCCCTGCAGGCGCATTCGGCCCGGTGGCAGCAGGACGTGGCGGAGCTGACGAAGCCCCAGTACGCGATGCTGACGGCGCTGCGCGAACGCCCGCGGATCGACCAGGTGACCCTCTGTGCGCTGGCGGCGACGGACAAGGGCACGGCCACCGAGATGCTCCGGCGGATGCAGACCCGCGGGCTGGTCGACCGGGTCCGGTCGGACACCGACCAGCGGCGCCGCCTGGTGAGCCTGACCGCCGCGGGCCGGGAGCTGATCGACGGCGTCGCGGCGCGGGTCCGACCGCTCAACGACGAGTTCCTGGCCCCGCTCGGGCACGCCGAGCAGGAACAGCTGCGGGCCCTGCTGGCCCGTCTGGTGGCCGGGCCGGAGCCGGGAACGCCCCGGCCCCGGTGACCGGAGGACCGCGACCGGTGATCCGGTTCCCGGCTGCCGGGAAGGGCGTTCCGCGGGAGGGGCCCGGGCACCGAGACTCGGCTCGACCGGCCGCATCGAAGCGGTCCCACCACGGTCGGGAGGCCCCCGTGAGCACCATCGTCGGCAACCAGTGGTACGTGGCCGCCTACGGCCGCGAGATCGGCCCGGAGCTGTTCTCCCGCACCGTGTGCGGCGAGTCGATCCTGTTCTGGCGCACGCGCGGGGGCGAGGTCACCGCCGTGTCCGACCGGTGCGTGCACCGCCGGTTCCCGCTGTCGCAGGCGCCCACCCGCCTCGTCGACGACCAGGTCGTCTGCGGCTACCACGGCTTCACCTACGCGAGCGACGGACGGTGCGTCGCCGTCCCCGGCCAGACCCGGGTCCCGCGCACCGCCCGCCTGACCAGCTACCCGGTCGTCGAGCAGGACTCGTTCGTGTGGGTCTGGATCGGAGAGCCGGAGCTCGCGGACACCACCCCGATCCCGCGGGCGCCGTGGCTCGACCGCGAGGGCTGGACGGTGGTGTCCGGGATGGAGCCGCTGGCCGCGCGCTACGGGCTGCTGGTGGACAACCTGCTCGACCTCTCGCACGAGACCTACCTGCACGGCGGCTACATCGGCACCCCGGAGGTGGCCGGCACGCCGATCACCACCGAGGTCGACGAGGACGCCGGGATCGTCCGCGTCAGCCGGCACATGGACGACGCGGAGTGCCCACCGTTCTACGCCGACTCGACCGGCCTGACCGGGCGGATCACCCGCTGGCAGGACATCGAGTACACCCCGCCGTGCCTGTACCTGCTGCACTCGCGGATCGCCCCGGTCGGCTCCGTGCCCCGCCCCGACGGCAGCGACCCGGACGCGTTCCACGTCGAGGTCGTGTACGCGATCACCCCGGAGACCGAGCACTCCACGCACGACTTCTGGGCGGTGGCCCGCGACTTCGCACTCGACGACCAGGACGTCTCGGACTTCCTGGCCGAGCAGAACCGGACCGTGGTGCTCCAGGACGTCGCCGCCCTGGACGTGCTGGAGACGGTCGTGGCGACCGACCCGCCGGGTCGCCAGGAACTCTCGATCAACATCGACACCGGGGGGCTGGCCGCGCGCCGGATGCTGGCCCGGATGGCCGCGGCGGCCTCGACCGAGGCGGCGACCCCCGCCCCGACCCCGGCGGGGGTCTAGGCGGTGCGGGCGAGCGGCGCCGGCGCCCCGGTGGTCCGGGTGGTGTGGCTGCCCGGCAGCGACCGGCTGGAGGGCATCTGCCACTGCGGCGCGACCACGGTCGCGGACGGGCCGGTCGAGGTGTGGGAGTGGCTGTTCGCCCACCCCGTCGATCACCACACGGCCGGGCACCACCCCGCCGGGCCCGCCGACCCCGCGCCGGCGGAACCGGCGCTCGCAACCATCGGAGGACGACGATGACCGAACCCGACCTCGCCGTGGCGGACCCGCGCCCGGGCCACGACACGACGTTCGAGGTGACGGTGGCCAGCACCGGGGACGTGCTGCAGGTCCCGCCGGGGCGCAGCGTGCTGGAGGTGCTCGAGGACGCGGGGCTGGCGCCGCTGTCGTCGTGCCGGGAAGGTACCTGTGGCACCTGCGAGACCGGGGTGCTCGACGGCGTGGTCGACCACCGGGACAGCCTGCTCACCGAACAGGAGCGGGCCGCGCAGGACACGATGTTCGTGTGCGTGTCCCGGGCGGCCGGACCGCGCCTGCACCTGGACCTCTGACCCCCGACCGAGGAGAGATCCGATGAGCTACATCCGCGGCTCGCATCACATGACCCTGTCCGTCGCGCACGCCCAGGAGGACGTGGACTTCCACACGAAGACCCTCGGGATGCGGTTCATCAAGCGGACCGTGCTGTTCGACGGGTCGGTACCGATCTACCACCTCTACTACTCCAACGCCGACGGCGACCCGTCGTCGGTGCTGACCACGTTCCCGTGGGCGCAAGCCGGGCTGTACGGCACCCGTGGCACCAACCAGGCCCGCGAGGTCCAGCTGTCGGTGCCGTCGGGCTCGCTGGAGTTCTGGCGCAGCCGCCTGGCCGAGCGGGGCGTCGAGGTCGCCGATGGCGACGTGTTCGGCGCCCGCCGGCTCGCGTTCCGCCACCCCTGCGGGATCGAGTACGTGATGGTCGGCAACGACGGCGACGACCGCACCGGGCACCCCGGCGACGGGGTGCCCGCGGAGCACGCGATCCACGGCATCCACGGCGTCGGGATCCACGTGGCCACCCCGGACCGGATGGTCGAGTTCGCCGACGACACGTTCCACGGGCAGGGCAAGACCCTCGAGGAGGGCGACCGGATCGCATTCCAGGTCGGCGACGCCGAGCACGGCAACCACGTCGAGCTGGTGGCCAACCGCCGCGACGAGCAGGGGACGTGGCGCTACGGGGCGGGCACGTTCCACCACGTCGCCTGGAACCTCGACACCCTGGAGAACCAGGACGCGCTGAAGTTCGAGGTCGAGGGCGCCGGCTACACGGACATCTCCGAGCTCAAGGACCGCAAGTACTTCAAGTCGGTCTACGTCCGCACCCCGGCGGGCGCCCTGTTCGAGCTCGCCGTCACCCACGACGACGGCGGCTGGACCTGCGACGAGTCGCCGCACGAGCTCGGCACCCGGTTCCAGCTCCCCGAGCAGTTCGAGGACCGCCGAGAGGAGATCTTCTCCAAGCTCGAGCCGATCGAGGGCTGAGCCCCGGGGGCCGTCGCGGGATCGCCGCGCCGGGGTGGCGCGGCTCACAAACCTTCCCGTCAGACGGAAAGACGAGGGCGCCGCCGACCGGGCGGACGGCACGATCCACCCCGCTCACCACGACCAACGGAGGCCGCCGTGACCACCTCGCCGTCCGCACCACGACCCGCCGGGTCACCGGGACCGCCCGCCGGGACGGGACAGGCCGACCCGAAGCGCCTGCGACGGGTCGCGCTGGCGAGCCTGGTCGGCACGTCCATCGAGTGGTACGACTTCTACATCTACGGCCTCGCGGCCATCATCGTGTTCGGCCCGCAGTTCTTCCCCGGCGCCTCGACGCTGGCCGCCACGCTCGCCGCGTTCGGCACGTTCGCGGTCGGGTTCGTCGCCCGCCCGATCGGCGGCGTCATCTTCGGGCACCTCGGCGACAAGCTCGGCCGCAAGAACACCCTGGTCGCGACGTTGCTGACGATGGGCATCTCCACCGCGCTGATCGGCCTGCTGCCGACCTACGCCACGATCGGCGTCGCCGCGCCGGTCCTGCTGGTCCTGCTCCGCGTGCTGCAGGGCTTCGCCGTCGGCGGCGAGTGGGGCGGCGCGGTGCTGATCTCGGTGGAGCACGCCCCGGAGAAGCGGCGCGGCTTCTTCGGCGCGTTCCCGCAGCTCGGGGTGCCGATCGGGCTGATCGCGGCCAACGGCGCGTTCCTGCTGCTCGCCGCGATCGTCAGCCCGGAGGCGCTCACCGCGTGGGCGTGGCGGGTGCCGTTCCTGTTCAGCGCGCTGCTCGTCGGCGTCGGCCTCTACGTGCGGCTCAAGGTCGAGGAGAGCCCGGAGTTCGAACGGTCCGAGCGGGCCGGGTCGATGAGACTGCCGATCGTCTCGGTGCTGCGCGAGCACTCCGGGCAGGTGCTCTGCGGGATCCTGATCTTCGGCGGGATCACCGCCGTCGGCTACATCGCCGCCGTGTTCTCGATCTCCTACGGCACCGCGCAGCTGGACCTGCCGCGTGCCCCGCTGCTGGCGATCGTGCTGGTCGTGGCGCTGATCGAGCTGCCGCTCACGTTGTGGTTCTCCCAGCGCGCCGACACCTGGGGGCTGAGCCGGACCGTGGCCTGGGGCGCGGTCGCGACCGCCGTCGCGATCGCGGCGTTCCTGCCGCTGATGGCCACCGGCTCGCTGGTGCTGATCGCGCTCGCGATCGGCGCGGCCCGGATCGCCTCGGACGTGATGTGGGGGCCTTCCGCCGCGCTGGCCGCGCAGAGCTACCCGCCCGAGGTGCGCTACAGCGGCGCCTCGGTGGGCTACCAGCTGGGCTCGATCTTCGGCGGCGCCCTCGCGCCGATCGTCGTCACGCTGCTGCTCGCCTCGTCGGCGGGCATGGCCGGCGCGTCGGTCTACCTGGTGGTGATGGTGGCCCTGTCCGGTGTCGGGGCGCTCGGCGCGGCCCGGTTGAGCAGGCGCTCGCGCGACGCCACGGCGCCGGCGCTCTGACGGTCCGGCGGCCTATCGCTGGGCGAGCGCCAGGTCGTCGGGGACCGGACCGATCCGGCCCGAGCCGTCCGCGTCGTCGAGGGTGGAGACGGCGAGCATGTCCCGGTCGGTGAGCGCGAAGTCGTGCACGGCGCGGTTCTCGGCGATCCGTTGCGGCGTGTTCGACTTCGGGATGACCACGGTGCCCTGCTGCAGGTGCCAGCGCAGCACCACCTGCGCGGGCGAACGACCCAGCCGCGACGCGATCCGGGTGATCACCGGCTCGTCGAGCAGCGTGCCGCGCCCGAGCGGGCTCCACGCCTCGGTGACGATGCCGTGCGCGGCGTGCGCCGCCCGCAGCTCGCGTTGCTCCAGGCCCGGGTGCAGCTCGATCTGGTTCACCGCCGGGACGGTCCCGCCCAGCCCGAGCACCCGCTCCAGGTGCGAGAGCCGGAAGTTGGAGACCCCGATCGCGCGGGTGCGCCCGTCCGCGAGCAGCGTCTCCATCGCGTCCCAGGTCTGCTCGCAGCGCTCCCGGGTCCGGGTCGGCCAGTGCACCAGGTAGAGGTCGACGTGGTCGAGGCCGAGGCGGTCCAGGCTCCGCTCGGCCGCGCGCAGCGCCCGGTCACGCCCCCGGTCGTCGTTCCAGACCTTGGTGGTGACGAACAGGTCCTCGCGCGGGATCCCGGACGCCGCGATCGCCGCGCCGACGCCGTCCTCGTTGCCGTACACCTCGGCGGTGTCGATGCTGCGGTACCCGGCGCGCAGGGCCGCGCCGACCGCGGCCTCGGTGTCGTGCACCTCGGACACGCCGAAACCGAGCCGCGGCATGGCGACCCCGTTGTTGAGCTGCACGACGTCGTCGGACATCACGGCTGATGACATGGGGGAGTCCTCCCGTCCCGGGTCCGTCGTGCGACCCGGGTACGACACGGTGGGCTCACGGAGCACGGCCCACGACGGCGGTGGGCGGGCCTCCTCGCGCGAGGCGGTCACCCCCGTCAACGACGGCCCGCGGGCGCGCCTTCCCACCGGGGCGGTCCCTGTGGCCGGGCACACCGCGCCGGGGGGTGCGCGACCGTGGCATACGGTGGCACCGCGGCCGGCGCTCCCGGCGTCGAGGGAGTCGGGAAGGGGAACGTGCGCGCAACGGTGGTCCCGCACATCGAGGGATCCCGGTACCACCTCGTGCACGGCGACACCCGCCCGACGAGCGGGTACCCGTCCGGATGGGACGGCGACCGGCTGCTCTACCCGTCCCCGGACGGCGGCGGGGTCGTCGTGCGGACCGCGACCTTCGACGGGCCGGTGGAGGTCTCGGTCGAGACGTTCCACCCGGGCTCGGAGGTGGTGCCCGCCCGGGGCTCCTGGGACGTGCACCAACAGGTCGAGCTGACCGCGACGGGGCGCGACCTGCACGTCGTCACGACGTTCGGCGAGATCGAGGACCTGCCGGTCCTCGATCTCGCGCCGGGGGACCGCTACGGCGTCCGGATCTACGCCCGCGGGCTCGAGGCCGCCCGCGAGGTGAACCAGATCGAGATCGACGAGGAGCCCGTCGAGGCGCACCTGATCCAGCTCTGGCGGGCCCGGTAGGACCTCAGGCCGAGTGCGCCCGCTCGGCCGCGGCGGACTCCTCGGAGGTCTCGTAGAGGTCGCGGCGGTAGCGCTCGTTGATCGTGGCCACGGCGACGAACGTGACGACCGCTGTCGCGACGATGTAGAGCGCGACCGACCAGGACGCCCCGGTCGACGCCAGCAGCGCGGTCATGATGAACGGGGCCAGCCCGCCGGCCAGCACCGACGCCACCTGGTAGCCGAGCGACGCGCCGGAGTAGCGGACGTCGGCGGGGAACATCTCGGCGTAGAGCGCGGCCTGCGGGCCGTACATCGTCGCGTGGATGGTGAAGCCGATCAGCAGCGCGAGCAGCACCAGCGGGACCGAGCCGGTGTCGATCAGCCAGAACATCGGGAACGCGAACACCGCCATCAACACGGTGCCGGTCAGGTAGAGCTTCTTGCGGCTGCCCATCCGGTCGGTCAGAGCCCCGAAGAACGGCATCGTGACCACCTGGGTGGCCCCGGCGACCATCACGCACACGAGGATCTCGGTGCGCGAGAGCCCGACGGTCTTGGTGCCGTAGTCGAGCATCCCGCTGATCAGGATGTAGAACGTGGCGTTGACGACGAAGAACGCGCCCGCGGCCTGCAGGATCTGGCGCCAGTGGTGGCGCAGCGCCTCGCCGAGCGGGGCCTTGCGCAGCCCGGCGTCGCGCGCCGACTCCGCGCTGCGCCGCGCCATCTCGCGGAACACCGGGGTGTCCTCGATCTTGAGCTGGACGTAGATGCCGATCCCGACCAGCACGATCCCGGACAGGAACGGGATCCGCCAGCCGACGCTCGCGAACGCCTCCTCGCTCATGTTCGCGGTGAGCAGCAGGAAGAACAGGTTGCCCGCGACGGCGCCGAAGATCGAACCGGTCTGGATCAGGCTGCCGTAGAAGCCGCGCTTCTCGACCGGGGCGTGCTCGGTGAGCAGCAGCGCCGCGCCGCCCCACTGGGCGCCGACGCCGAGGCCCTGCACCAGCCGGGCGACGACCAGCAGGGCCGGTGCCCACGCGCCGATCGCGTCGTAGTTCGGCAGGACGCCGATCGCGAACGTCGCCAGGCCCATCACCAGCATCGCGACGACCAGCGGGGGCTTGCGCCCGAACCGGTCCCCGAAGTGGCCGGCGACGATCCCGCCGAGCGGGCGGGCGACGAACCCGACCGCCAGCGTCGCGAACGAGGCCAGCGTCCCGGCGACCGGGCTGGCCGCGGGGAAGAACTGCGGCCCCAGCACCAGCGCGGCGGCGGTGGCGTAGATCAGGAAGTCGAACCACTCGAGGGCGGTCGCGAACACGGCCGCCGACGCCAGCCTGCCCATCTTCTTCGGAACTGCGGGAGCGCTCTGGTCCATGTGCCTGTCCACCCCTCCGGTGCCGCAACGGTGCGGTACGAACGATCGTTCGTAACGTAGGCCCGGCCGACCCCGGAGACAAGGAGGGTGACCCGGATCACCCTGTGCGGGTGGGTGTGCGCTCAGTGCGGGAGCGGGGCCTCGAGCAGGGCCAGCGCGTAGCGGGCGTGCTGCTCGGCGAGCTGGCCGCGGGACAGCCGCCCGTCCGGGCGGTACCAGGCCGCGATCGCGCCGACCATGGACAGGATCGCCCGGGCCGCGTCGGCCGGGTGCGGGGTCGCGAACGTGCCGTCGGCCGCGCCGTCGGCGACGATCTCGGCGACGAGCGACTGGGTCGCGTCGCGGGCCGCGGTCAGGCGCTCGCGGCTCTCCCCGCGCAGGTAGCGGACCTCGTTCGTGGACACGGTCATCGCCAGCTGGTGGTCGACGACGAACCCGACGTACGCGCGGACGGCCTCGCGCAGCCGGGGCGCGGCGTCGTCGCCGGCGTCGGCGACGGCCCGGCGCACGCGGGCCGAGAGCTCGTCGTTGGCGTGGCGCAGGACCTCGGCGAGCAGGTCGGACTTCGACGGGAAGTAGTTGTAGAGGTTCGACAGGCTGGTGCCGGCGCGCTTGGCGACGTCGCGCATGGAGGCGCCGTTGAACCCCTCGGCGCCGAACGCGTCCAGTGCCGCGTTCAGGATGGCGGCCTCGTTGCCGCGTCCGGTGCCCACGATCAGCACCGGGTGTGAACGATCGTTCATGTCGAGCACCGTACCGTGCCGAACCGATGCTTGACCCGATCCGGCCGGCGGTGCTTGGGTGCCAGGAGAGAACGACCGTTCGTAAGACTGGACAGGGTCGACATCGCGACGAGGCGGGGAGCGACGAGTGAGCACGGAGCAGGCCACACGGACCGGGGTCGGTCCGGGCCGGTACTTCGAGGACTTCCGGGTCGGGGAGCGGTTCCGCACCGGCCACCGCACCGTCACCGCCGGGGATCTGGCGGACTTCACCCGGGTCAGCGGCGACGACCACCCGATCCACACCGGGCCGGAGGCGATCCTGCAGGGCCCGTTCGGCCCCGCGGTCGCGATGGGCCTGCTGCAGACCCTGGGCCTGCACGGCTCCGCGGTCCTCGGCCTGCTCGACACCCACTGGTCCTACCGGCGCCCGATCCGGGTCGGTGACACCGTCGCGCTGCACGTGACGATCGTCGGGTGCCGCCGGACGAGCCGGGGCGACCGCGGGGTCGTCACCCGGCACATGGCACTCGTCGACCCGGACGGCGCGGTCGTCCAGGAGGGCACGACCGCGGCGATGGTCTCCGCATCCGGGGACGGGCCGGACCCGGTCGGGCGGGCGTTCGGCACCGTCGCCTGGGGCGAGGCGCTCGTCGCCCGGCTGGACCCGGGGTTCGCCGAGTCGCTGGCCACCTGGGACGGGGCGATCGGCCTGCGGGCGGGCGATTCCGAGGTCCACCTGCGGGTCTACCGGGGCAAGGTGATCGAGGTGTCGCGGCGCGCGGCGACCGGCGCCACGTTCACCGTCGAGGCCGACGAGCTGACCTGGCTCGAGCTCGTCGAGGCCCCGGACAACGCGTTCACCCGGTTCGCGATGACCGGCCGCTTCGCCACCCGGGGCGACGGCTACGAGTACCTGAGGCTCACCGCGGCGCTGCATCTGATCGTCGACGCGGCGCGCGAGCTGGCGGGGGAGGACGCATGAGGGCCCACTACCTCGACGTCGGCGGCGCGCTCGCGTTCGCCGAGGACCACGGCGCGACCGACGCCACCCCGGTGCTGTGCCTGCACACCGCGGGCCAGAGCGGCGTCCAGTGGCGCCATGTCGCCGGCGCGCTGGCGGAGCGCGGTTACCGGGTCATCGTCCCGGACCTGCCCGGCCACGGACGCTCCGAGCCGGCCCCGGGCGGGCCGGTCACCGACCTGGGGACCTACGCGGACTGGTGCCTGGAGCTGATCACCGCGCTGGGCCTCGACCGGCCCTTCGTGGCGGGCTGCTCGATCGGCGGCAAGATCACCCTCGACCTCGCCTGCCGGGCACCGGAGCGGCTCTCCGGCGTCGTCGCGATGGCCGCGGACGCCTGGACGAACGGCCGCCCGAGCGCCCGCGGGCTACGCCGCGAGCTCTCCGACGTCGCCGCACCGAGCCGCACCGACCGCACCCACCTGGGCACGCTCGCCGTCGTCGGGCGCTCGGTCCCGGCTCAGCGGGCCGAGCTGATCGCCACCATGCACCGCCGGGAGGACCCGGCGATCTCCACCTCGGACCTGCTCGGCTGGACCTCGCACGACCTGCGTGACGCGCTCGGCGACATCACGTGCCCGGCGCACCTGGTCGTCGGCGAGGACGACCTGTGGCTCGACCCGGACGCGGTCCGGTGGGCCGCGGGACGGATACCCGGCGCGCGGTGCACCGTCCTCGACGGCATCGGGCACTACCCGATGGAGGAGATCGAGGCCTTCGACGCGGTGCTCGACGGCTGGCTGCGCGAGCTCGGCACCTCCGCCCCGACGAACCCCGCCCCGACGAGCCCTGCGCCGGCGACCGGCACCGAGCGGGCCGCGGCGGTGACCCGATGAGCGAGGCACCCGCCGTCGTCCCGCACCCGGTGACCGCGTTCCCGCCGCCCGGCGAGATGCCGCGCGACCTGCCCGACCTGCTCGGACGGCTGGTGCGCCGCGCCCCGGACGCCGTCGCCGTACTGGACAAGGGGCCGGGCGGCGAGACGGTCCCGGTGACCCGCGGCGAGCTGTGGCGCCGCACCGCCGCGCTGGCCGAGGAGCTGCGCGGACACGGCGTCGGAGCCGGGGACTGCGTCGCGGTGTGGCTGCCGAACTGGAGCGACGCGCTGGCCTGGCAGTTCGCCGTCGCCGCCCGCGGGGCGCACGTGATCGGGATCAACACCCGCTACAACGTCGACGAGGTCGCGCACGTGCTCGACCGGGCCCGCCCGGTGCTGCTGGTGATCGCACACGACTTCCACGGCCTCGACCTGGCCGGCAGGCTGCGCGACGCCGTCGCCAAGGCCGCGGCGCCGGCCCCCGCGGTCGCCGTGGTGGCCGGACCGGGCCGGGCGGCACCGGACCCCGCGCCCTACGACGCCGGGTCCGGGGCGTGGGCACCCGGCGACACCGCCGACCCGCCGCCGCTGCCCGCCTCGGACCCGGACGACCTCGTCGTCGCGTTCACCACCTCCGGGTCCACCGGCATGCCCAAGCTCGCGGCGCACCGAGGGACCGGCGTGCTCGCCCACGCCGTCGCCGACGCGGCGACGATCGGGATCGACGACGGCGACCCGGTGCTCTGCGCGCTGCCGCTGTCCGGCGTGTTCGGCTACAACACCGCGACCGCGGCGCTGGCCGCCGGCGCGACGTGCGTGTTCCAGCCCGCCTTCGACGCCGAGCAGGTGCTCGACGACATGGCGCGCCTGGGCGTCACGCACGTCGTCGGCGGCGACGACCTGGTGCTGCGCCTGCAGCAGGCGTGGACGGCCCGGCCCCGCGACCTCTCGTCGTGGCGCTGGTGGGGCGTCGCGGACTTCCAGGGCCGCTCCCGCGAGCTCGCCGCCTGGGCACGCGACGAGTTCGGCACCTCCACCAGTGGCGTCTACGGGTCCTCCGAGCTGTTCGCGCTCACCTCGTTCTGGCCGCACGACGAGCCCGAGCCCGGACGCTGGGCCGGTGGCGGGCGGGTCGTGCACACCGGCATCGAGGTCCGCGTCGCCGACCCCGCCGGCGACGAGCCGCTGCCTCCGGGGCGGGAGGGGGAGCTGCAGTTCCGTGGCCCCAACGTCGTCGACGGCTACCTCGGCGACGACGCGGCCAGGGCCCGGGCGTTCACCGCCGACGGCTGGTTCCACTCCGGGGACCTCGGCACGATCGTCGACGACGGGGTGTTCGCCTACGTCTGCCGGATGGGCGACGCGCTGCGGCTGCGCGGGTTCCTCGTCGACCCCTCCGAGATCGAGATCCGGCTGGCCGCGCACCCCGACGTGCACACGGCGAAGGTGGTCGGCGTGCCGGGCCCGGACGGCGCGACGGTCGCGGTCGGGTTCGTCGTCGCCGAGGACGGCCGCGTGCTGTCCCCGGAGGCGTTGCGGACGTGGTGCGCCGACGGGATGGCGCGGTTCAAGGTGCCCGCATCGGTGCACGTGATCGAGGAGATGCCGACGACCTCGGGCACCAACGGGCGCAAGATCCGCGCCGCGACCCTGCGCGAGTGGGCGAGCGACCTGACCCGCGATGCCCCCTGACCATGCCACCCTGACCGTGCCACCCTGACCTCGCCCGCACCCCGACCTCGCCAGTCCCGGCGGGCCATACTGCTCGGGTGGCTGTCCGGGTGATCCTCCTGCGCGCGGTGAACGTGGGGGGCGCGACGCTGCCGATGGCCTCGCTGCGCGAGATGGCCGCCGGGCTGGGGGCGCGCGAGCCGCGCACCCACATCGCCAGCGGCAACCTGATCGCGGACGTGCCGGGCGACCCGGACACCTTCGACCGTGCGCTGGAGCGCGCGGTCGAGGCCCGGCACGGGTTCTTCCGGGAGGCGATCTCGCGCACGCCCGGCGAGCTGGCGGCCGCACTGGCGGCGCACCCGTTCGAGGTGGTCGAGCCGAGGTACTCCTACGTCGTGTTCCTCATGGGCGAGCCCACCGCGGCCGCGGTGGCGAAGGCGCGCACGTTCGCCACCGGCGAGGACCTCTGGGACGTCGAGGGCCGGGAGATGCACGTCCGCTACCACGCCGGTGCCGGGCGACCGCAGATGAAGCACGAGTCCATCGGCCGTGCGCTCGCGGTCCCGGGCACCGCGCGCAACCTCAACACGGTCGCGAAGCTGGTCGCGCTGTGCCCGGCGTGACCGGCAGGGGGAGAGGAACATCGTCTCCCGCCGGGGCGTTCCACCTACGGTGCGTCCGGGTACGACCCACCGGACGCGACGACGACAGGGAGAGGACCACGATGGCGACCGAGACCACGATCCTGGCCGGCGGCTGCTTCTGGGGCGCCCAGGAGCTGCTGCGCAACCGTCCCGGGGTGATCTCGACCCGGGTCGGCTACTCCGGCGGCGACACCCCGAACGCGACCTACCGCAACCACGGCGACCACGCCGAGGCCGTCGAGGTCGTGTTCGACCCCGCGGTGATCTCGTTCCGGGAGATCCTGGAGTTCTTCTTCCAGATCCACGACCCGTCGACGAAGGACCGGCAGGGCAACGACATCGGGCGCAGCTACCGCTCGGCGATCTACTACCTGTCCGACGAGCAGCGCCAGGTCGCGCTGGACACGATCGCCGACGTCGACGCGTCCGGTCTGTGGCCGGGACGGGTGAGCACCGACGTGGCCCCGGCCGGGGACTTCTGGCAGGCCGAAGAGGACCACCAGGACTACCTGCAGAAGTACCCCTACGGCTACACGTGCCACTTCGTGCGCCCCGGCTGGGTGCTCCCGCGCCGCGCGGAGTCGGCCCGCTAGGTTCGCCCCTTTTCGCAGATGCCCGACCGGCCGAACGGAGAACGATGAACGACGGCGAGCGCCGCCCGCTGCAGGGTCTGCAGGTCGTCGAGTGCGCCAGCTTCGTCGCCGGACCGACCGGCGGCATGACGCTGGCCCAGCTCGGCGCCTCGGTGGTCCGGATCGACCCGATCGGCGGGGGTGCCGACCACCGCCGCTGGCCGGTGGTCGGCAACGGCGCCGGGCCCGCCGACGCGGAGTCCTACTACTGGACCTCGCTGAACAAGGGCAAGCGCTCGGTCGCGGTGGACATGCGCTCGGACGAGGGCCGGGAGCTGGTCACCGCCCTGATCACCGCGCCGGGCCCGGACCGCGGCGTGCTGGTGGACAACGTGGTCGGGCGCCGCTGGATGTCCAACGCCGCGCTCGTCGCGCGGCGCGAGGACCTGGTCCACGTCCGCGTCCAGGGCTACCCGGACGGGCAGCCGGCCGTCGACTACACGGTCAACGCCGAGGTCGGGATCCCGCTGGTCACCGGCACCGAGGAGGGCGCGGCGCCGGTCAACCACGTCCTGCCGGCCTGGGACCTGGTGACCGGGCTGAGCGTGTCGACCGCCGTGCTGGCCGCCCTGTACGACCGTTCCCGCACCGCGCGCGGGGCCTACGTCGAGCTCGCGCTGGCCGATGTCGCCCTGGCCGGCGTCGCGAACCTGGGCTGGCTCTCCGAGGCGGCCGAGCGGGGCGGCGAGCGCCCGCGGCACGGCAACCACGTCTACGGCAGCTTCGGGGTGGACTTCGCCTGCGCCGACGGCCCCCGGGTGATGGTGGTGGCGCTGACCGAGGGCCAGTGGTCGGCCCTGCGCAAGGTCACCGGCACCCAGGACGTCTTCGCGGCACTCGAGCAGGCCCTCGACGCCGACCTGACCGCCGAGTCCGACCGCTACCGGCTCCGGGACACGATCGCGGCGGTGCTCAAGCCCTGGTTCGCCGCGCGCGACTACGCGACGGTGTCGGCCGAGCTCGACTCCGCCCGCGTGCTGTGGGGCCGCTACCAGGGGATGTCCGACGTGGTGGCCGCACACCGTGCGGGCCGGCACCCGGTACTGGCCGACATGGAGCTGCCCGGCGGGGCCGGGTCGTCGATCACCGCCCGGTCGCCGATGCGCTGGAACGGCGGGCACGGCGGCACCGGGACGGCGCCGGACCTCGGGCGCGACACCGACGAGGTCCTCGCCGAGGTGCTGGGCCTGGGGTCGGCGGAGATCGCGGCGCTGCACGACCGCGGGGTCGTCGCCGGGGCCCCCGTCGCCGGAGCCCCGTCATGACCGGCCCGTGGGATACTCGGGTCCTGACGTCGTCCCGGCCGGTGCCCCCGGCCCGGGCGGCCCGGGGGAGGTTGACGTGATCGAGACGCGGGTGCACGCGATCGGGGTCGACCAGCAACGGTCGCAGCCCCTGGTGCTGCTCGAGGAGACCGCGCCCCCGGGACGGCTGCTGCCGATCTGGATGGCCCGCGACGACGCCACCGAGGTGGAGCGGGCCCGGCAGGGGATGGTGTCGCCGCGCCCGGGCACGCACGCGCTGATCGGGCTGCTGATCAGCCAGTTCGACCGCCGGCTCACCGGGGTCCGGATCACCGCGCTGCGCGAGTCCGTCTTCCACGCCGAGCTGGTGCTCGACGACGGCACGACGGTCGACTCCCGCGCCAGCGACGCGTTGACGCTGGCCCTGCACCTCGACGCCCGGATCGAGGTCGACGACGACGTGTTCGAGCAGGCCGGGGTGGCCAAGGCCCGGATCGTCGACGCCGACGACATCCCGGTCGCCGACCCGGAACCCGGCGGCACCGAGGCCGGCCCGGGCGACGACGCGCGTCAGATCGAGGAGTTCCGGCGGTTCCTCGACCAGGCCTCGCCGTCGGACTTCGATCCGGACACGTAGGTCGCGCACGGCGGACAGGGGGCTGCGTCCACCTGTTACCTCTGGTAACGTTACCGGTGGTAACAGAGACGTTGTCGTCGAACAGTCAGGGAGCGATCATGACTGGCACCATCGCCGAGGGCCGGGACACCGCCGCCGCGGAGGAGCGACACGACGTGGCGAGCAGGCTGTTGCGCTCGTCCGAGGAGCTGTCCTACGACCCGACCCGCGACGTCGACTGGGACACCCCGCTGGACACCTCGTTCCACGGCACCAGCCCGGAGTGGAGCACCCTCTACGGGACGTCCTACTGGGACGAGATGACCGAGGACCAGCGGCGCGCGCTGACCCGCCAGGAGGCGGCGTCGGTGGCCAGCACCGGCATCTGGTTCGAGATGATCCTGCAGCAGATGGTCATCCGGGACTTCTACGCCAAGGACGCGACCGACCCGGCGTTCCAGTGGGCCCTGACCGAGATCGCCGACGAGTGCCGGCACTCGATCATGTTCGCCCGCGGCGCGGCCAAGCTGGGTGCACCGGCCTACCGCCCGAAGCGCCACGTGATCGAGCTCGGACGGGTGTTCAAGGCCGCCGCGTTCGGTGAGGCCGCCTACGCCGCGATCCTGGTCGCCGAGGAGGTCCTCGACGTCATGCAGCGGGACTGGATGCGCGACGAGCGCGTCGTCCCGTTCGTGCGGACGATCAACAACATCCACGTGGTCGAGGAGTCGCGGCACATGAAGTTCGCCCGCGAGGAGACCCGCGAGCGGCTCGAGGGCGCTGGCCGGATCCGCCGGCAGATCAACGCCCTGGTGGTGGCCGGTGCGGCGTACCACATCGTGACCAGCATGTGGAACGACCGGGTCTACGCGAACGCCGGACTGGACTCCGCTCGCGCGCTGCGCGAGGCCAAGCACAACGAGCACCACAAGGCGATGCTGCGCTCGAGCTGCGCCGGACTGATGGAGTTCCTGAACTCCTGCGGCCTGCTCACCCGCCCGGCGAGGGCGTTCTACAAGCGCGCCAACCTGATCTGAGCCCGGCCGTGGCGTTCGCGATCACCCAGACCTGCTGCACCGACGCCTCCTGCGTGGCGGCGTGCCCGGTCAACTGCATCCACCCGACACCGGGGGAGGCGGACTTCGCGACGGCGGAGATCCTCTACATCGACCCCCGGGTGTGCATCGACTGCGGGGCCTGCGCGGACGCCTGCCCGGTCGATGCGATCTTCCCGCTGGAGTCGCTGTCCGGCCCGCTCGCCGCCTACGGCGAGGTCAACGCCGAGTACTACGCCGACCGCCCGACCGCGGCGCAGCGCCCGGACCCCGCGCCGATCTTCCACGCGTGGGACCCGCCGAGCTTCGACCGGGTGATCCCGCCGGACTTCCCGGCGCTCGACGTCGCGGTCGTCGGCAGCGGCCCGGCCGGCATGTACGCGGTGCAGGACCTGCTGCTGCACACCTCGTCGCGGGTCACCCTGATCGACCGGCTGCCGGTGCCCGGGGGGCTGGTGAACTTCGGTGTCGCGCCGGACCACCCGTCGACGAAGCGGATCTCCGAGACGTTCGACCGGTACCGGTCGCACCACCGGCTGCGGATGCGGCTCGGTGTCGAGGTGGGCCGCGACGTCACCGCGGAGCAGCTCGCGGCCTCCTACGACGCGGTGATCTATGCGGTCGGCGCGCCGACCTCGCGCGACCTGGGCGTGCCGGGTGAGGACCTGCCCGGCAGCGTCGGCGCGATCACGGCCGTGGGCTGGTACAACGGCCACCCTGACGTCGCCGACGCCGCGCTCGGCCTGGGCGGGGACCGGGTCGTCGTGGTGGGCAACGGCAACGTCGCCCTCGACGTGGCGCGCATCCTCACCACCGACCCGGACGACCTGGCCGGCACCGCGATCTCCCCGGCCGCACTGGCCCGGCTGCGCACGAGCAGCGTCCGCGAGGTCGTCCTGCTCGGGCGCCGCGGACCGGACGTCGCCGCCTACACGCGACCGGAGATGCTGGCACTGACCCGCCGCGACGACGTCGAGGTCGTCGTCGACGACCACGACGGGCTCGCCGGGGCGATCATCGACGCCGGGGCGGACAAGGGCGGGCTGCTGGCCACGGCGAAGCGGGAGGTGCTCGACCACGCGACCCCGCCGCCGCCCGGGCGCCGGATCGTGCTGCGCTTCTCCTCCATGCTCGAGGAGATCACCGGGACCGACGCCGTGGACGGGGTACGGGTGACCGGCGCGGACGGGACGGCCACGATCCCGGCCGGTCTCGTCGTGCGCGCGATCGGCCACCGCGGACGGCCGGTGCCCGGGCTCCCGTTCGACGAGGCGAGCGGCACCGTGCCGCACGAGGGCGGCCGGGTCGTCGGCGCGTCCAACGCCTACGTGGTCGGGTGGATCAAGCGCGGCCCGTCCGGCGGGATCGGTGCGAACCGCGCCGACGCCCGGGACACCGTCGGCACCCTGCTCGACGACGTGGTGTCCGGCCGGCTCGCGCCGCGGCGCCGCAGTCGGGACCGCGGGCGGGTCCGCGGCGCCCTGCGCCGGCTGCTCGCTCGGCCGTAGTCGCGGTGCTCGACCCCGTCCCGGTGGGTGGGGCCGGCCGACGCCGCACCGGTTAGTAGGAGGAGCGGTCCTCGCGGGCGGGGGCCGTCGCGCCAGACTCGCGGGCGGTCGCGTCGTCCAGGATGGTCGCCGTGCCGCTGGTGCCGAAGCGGGTGACCCCGGCGGCATGGAAGGCCAGCACCGTGTCCAGGTCGCGCACCCCGCCGGACGCCTTGACCTGCACCGACGACCCGACCGTGCGGCGCATCAGCTCGACGTGCGCGGCCGTCGCCCCGCCGCCGGCGAACCCGGTGGAGGTCTTGACGAACGCCGCACCGGCCCGCTCGGCCGCCCGGCACCCGGCGACGATGTCGTCGTCGGAGAGCAGCACGGTCTCCAGGATGACCTTGACGACCCGGCCCTGCCCCGCCTCGACCACGGCCCGGATGTCGGCCTCCACGTCGTCGACGAGGCCGCTGCGCAGCCGTCCCACGTTGAGCACCATGTCCAGCTCGGCGGCCCCGTCGGCGACCGCCTGCCGGGCCTCGGCGACCTTGGCGCCGGTGCTGGTCGTGCCGTGCGGGAACCCGATCACCGTGCCGACCGCGACCGTTGTCCCCGCCAGCCGGGCCACGGCGTGGACGACGTCGGACGGGCGCACGCAGACGCTGAAGATCCGGTAGCGGGCCGCGGTGTCGAGCTGGGCGTCCACCTCGGCGCGCGTCAGCTCCGGCTTGAGGATCGCGTGGTCGATCATGCCGGCGACCGCGGTCGCGGAGAGGGCGGACACGGTCATGGACGACCTCCTGGTCGGCGTCGCGGGCGGTGCCGACGTGCACGCTACGCGGGCGGTGCCGACGTGCACGCTACGCGCCGCCGGGTAAACGGAGACCGCCGTCCCGCGGCGAGGAAGATCGGCGGATCGGTCCCGATCCGAGCCATCCGCGGCGCCGATCGGGACCCGGCCGCCGATCACCGGCCAGGGACCGGTCGCAGGTGCGAACGGATCCGGCCGACCGGCACCCGAACCACGCCACGGACCCGACCCTGGGCGGATGTCGCTGGAGGAGTTGCTGCTCGCCCAGGCCGGTGTGCTGAGCCGCGGGCAGGCCCTCGCCCACGGGGTCTCGGCCCGGACCGTCACGCGCCGGGTGGCGACCGGCGCGTGGTGGCCCGTCCATCCCGGCGTCTACCTGGTCGCGGGCCACCGGCTCACCGACGAGGCCCGGGTCCGGGCGGCATGGTTGTGGGGCGGGCAGCGCTCGACGGTCAGCGGCCCGGCCGCCGCGTTCTGGCACGGCATGCTGGGCAACCGCGGGTTCCGGCTGGACCTCACGATGCCTCGCGCGACGCACCGGCAGCGGCCTCCCGGGGTGTTCGTGCGCCGCCGCGACCTCGACCCCCTCGACCGGGCCACGGTCCGCGGCCTCGTCGTGACCGGGCCGGCGCTCTCGGTGCT
>NZ_JADQDD010000063.1 GCF_019263595.1 Pseudonocardia sp. KRD291
GTGCTGGCTGATCTCGGCCAGCATGTGCATCGCCACCCGGCGCACCGACCAGCGCGCACCCGGCTCGAACCACGGGGCGACCGGCAGGTCGTGCGCGCTGTCGAGGTCGGCGCTGCGCAGGATCTCCTCGGTGCGCGCGGCGACCTGCTCGACCCGGGCGCGGAGCACGTCGAGGGTCTCGGCGTCGGAGAGGGCGAACCGGGTGTCCTCCCACTCGCCTCCGGCGTCCTGCGCGGTGGCGTCCACCGCGTCCCAGTCGACGTCGCCGTAGACCTCGTCGTCGGAGCCGAACGCCTCGGCGCCGCGGACGGCGAAGTCCATCCACTGCTCCTCGGTGTCCGCGACGTGCTTGAGCAGCGACGCGATCGTCAGCGCGCTGACCGTGCCGGCGGTGCGGGCCTGCTCGTCGGTCAGGCCGACGGCGGTGTGCAGCAGGAACCCCCGGTGCCGCTCGAGCATGGTGACCAGCTCGGCGCGCTCGCCGGTGAGCTCGTTGCCGGCCGAGGGGGAGGTGGCGGGAGCGTTCATCAGGATCTGCCTCTCTCGCAGGAACCGGGACCGGGAGACTCTCGGTCCGACGAGGAGAACGTTACGGATCCATGCGGACACCTTCGGTCCGCATTTGAACGGCGAGATCAGCCGGAGTTCTCGCGCGCGTCGAGATCGGCGACCGCGTCGTCCCAGCGCGTGCGGCGCTCGGCGACCGAGAGCTCCCACCACGGGTCTCCGCGCTCCCCGAGCCCGCGTTTGGCGATGCCGACCGCCTCGCGGGCGGCGGCGAGACCGGCGTCGTCACCGGCCCGGCGCCTCGACCGCACGGCCGAACGGGCGACGCCGAGATGGTGCTGCAGCCTCGCCCGGACATCGTCGGGCAGCGAAGGGTCCGCGGCCCGCCACCGGCGACCCCCTACGACGACGTATCGGCCGTCGGGGGTGCGCTCGGGTTCGGTACCGATGACGCCTCAGCGCCGATGTTCGTTCCGCTCCGCTTCTCTCAGCCGGTCACCGGCACGACGTCCGGCGCGCCCAGGCGGGCGGCGTCGGCGGTCGCGTCGTCGGGCATCCGCTGGCTCTCCCGCTCGGCCTGCACGCGCTTGCGGTAGTGGTCGACCTCGCGGGCGATCTGCTCGTCGTCCCAGCCGAGCACCGGCGCGACCAGCTGCGCGACCTCCTGCGCCGCGCCCTCGCCGCGGTCGAACGTCTCGATCGAGATCCGGGTGCGGCGGGCCAGGATGTCCTCCAGGTGCCGGGCACCCTCGTGCGAGGCGCCGTAGACGGCCTCGGCCCGCAGGTAGTCCTCGGCCCCGGTGAGCGGCTCGGCCAGCGTCGGGTCGTCGACCAGGAGTGCGAGCACCTCGTCGATCAGCGAGCCGTACCGGCCGAGCAGGTGCTCGATCCGGGCCGGGTGCAGACCGCTGCGGGCGGCGAGCAGCTGCGTCGAGTTGCGCAGGGCCGCGAAGCCCTCCGCGCCGAGCAGCGGCACGTCCTCGGTGCAGGACTCCGGCACCTTGGCGTCGAGCGAGTGCACGGCCGCGTCGACGGCGTCCTTGGCCATCACGCGGTAGGTCGTGTACTTACCGCCGGCCACCACGACCAGCCCGGGCACCGGCGTCGCGACGGCGTGCTCGCGGGAGAGCTTCGAGGTGGCCTCCGACTCGCCGGAGAGCAGCGGGCGCAGGCCGGCGTAGACGCCCTCGACGTCCTCGTGCGAGAGCGGCTGCTCCAGGACCTCGTTGACGTGCCGGAGCAGGTACTCGATGTCGGCCGCGCTCGCCGCCGGGTGGGCCTTGTCCAGGTCCCAGTCGGTGTCGGTGGTGCCGATGATCCAGTGCCGGCCCCACGGGATGACGAACAGGACCGACTTCTCGGTGCGCAGGATCAGCCCGGCGTCGCCGCGGATCCGGTCGCGCGGCACGACCAGGTGGATGCCCTTCGAGGCGCGGACCTTGAACTGCCCACGCTCGCCGGCCAGGCCCTGGGTCTCGTCGGTCCAGACGCCGGTGGCGTTGATGACCTGCTTGGCCCGGACGTCGATCCGCTCGCCGGTCTCCAGGTCCTGCACGGTCGCGCCGATCACGCGCCCGGAGTCCTTGAGCAGCCCGACGACGCGGGCCCGGGTCGCCACGTGCGCGCCGTAGGCGGCCGCCGTGCGGGCGATCATCATCGTGTGCCGGGCGTCGTCGACCTGGGCGTCGTAGTACTCCAACGCCCCGACCAGTGCGTCCTTGCGCAGCGACGGCACCACCTTGCGCGCGCCACGGCGGGTGAGGTGACGGTGGTGCGGGAGCCCGCGCGAGCGCCCGGACAGCAGCCCGAGCGTGTCGTAGAGCGCGACCCCGGCGCCGGCGTAGAACCGCTCCCACACGTGGTGCTTGAGCGGGTAGACGAACGGGACCGGCCGCACCAGGTGCGGCGCCAGGTGCTGGATCAGCAGCCCGCGCTCCTGCAGCGCCTCGGCGACGAGGCGGAAGTCCAGCATCTCCAGGTAGCGCAGTCCACCGTGGATGAGCTTGGACGACCGGCTCGACGTGCCGGACGCGAAGTCGCGCGCGTCCACCAGTCCCACCGACAGCCCGCGGGTGGCGGCGTCCAGCGCGGCACCGGAGCCGACGACCCCACCCCCGACGACGAGGACGTCCAGCTCACCGGATGCCATGTCCCGCAGGGCCCCGGTACGGGCCTGCGGGGAGAGCGCGACCGACTTCATGATCAGACCTTCCCGACTGCTGATCCCGGTCGGCCGATCACGGCACGGCCGGGGATGGTCGCCGTGACCGGCGGGTCCCGCCGGTCACGGCCTCGTTCTCGCGGAGTGGTTCTCGCGGAGTGCGACTTCGCTACGGTCAGGCATACCCCGAGCAGGGCCCACCCATCCGGAACCGGGGTGTCTGCTACCCCACGTCCACCCAGTCGAGCGTCCGCTCGACCGCCTTGCGCCACTTGCCGTAGCCCTCCTCGCGCTGCTCGGAGCTCCAGGTCGGCTCCCAGCGCCGGGCCTCGTTCCAGTTCTCGCGCAGCTCGTCGGTCGAGGACCAGAACCCGACGGCCAGCCCGGCCGCGTACGCCGCGCCCAGCGCCGTCGTCTCGGCCACGACCGGGCGCGAGACCGGCACGCCCAGCACGTCGGCCTGGATCTGCATGCACAGCTCGTTGGCGGTCACCCCGCCGTCGACCTTGAGCGTGCCCAGCGGGACCCCGGAGTCCGCGGACATGGCGTCGGCGACATCGCGGCTCTGGTAGCAGATCGCCTCCAGCGTGGCCCGGGCCAGGTGCGCGTTGGTGTTGAACCGGGACAGCCCGACGATCGCGCCGCGCGCGTCCGAGCGCCAGTACGGCGCGAACAGGCCGGAGAACGCGGGGACGAAGTAGACCCCGCCGTTGTCGGCGACCTGCCGGGCCAGCGACTCGCTCTGCGACGCGCCGGAGATGATCCCGAGCTGGTCGCGCAGCCACTGCACGGCCGACCCGGTGACCGCGATCGAGCCCTCGAGGGCGTAGACGACCGGCTCGTCGCCGAACTTGTAGCAGACCGTGGACAGCAGGCCGTTCTCCGAGCGCACGAGCTCGTTGCCCGTGTTGAGCAGCATGAAGTTGCCGGTGCCGTAGGTGTTCTTGGCCTCGCCGGGGGCGAAGCAGACCTGCCCGACCGTGGCCGCCTGCTGGTCGCCGAGGTCGCCGGTGATCAGGACCTCGCCGCCGAGCGCCCCGCCGCCCAGCGTGGTGCCGTACCCCGCGGCCAGCGAGCTGGGCTTGATCTCGGGCAGCATCGAGCGCGGGACGCCGAAGAAGCCGAGCAGCTCGTCGTCCCAGTCCAGGGTCTCGAGGTCCATCAGCATCGTGCGGCTGGCGTTGGTGACGTCGGTGACGTGGACGCCGCCGTTCACCCCGCCGGTGAGGTTCCAGATCACCCAGGTGTCGGTGTTGCCGAACAGGGCGTCGCCGCGCTCGGCGGCGGCCCGGGCGCCGTCGACGTTCTCCAGGATCCACTGGATCTTCCCGCCGGAGAAGTAGGTGGCGGGCGGCAGACCGGCCTTGCGCCGGATCACGTCGCCCTTGCCCTCGCGCTCGAGCGCGGTGGCGATCCGGTCGGTGCGGGTGTCCTGCCAGACGATCGCGTTGTAGAGCGGCCGGCCGGTCCTGCGGTCCCAGACCACCGTGGTCTCGCGCTGGTTGGTGATGCCCAGCCCGACCAGGTCGCTCGCGGAGAGCTTCGTGGAGTTCAGCGCGGACTGGCACACCGCGTTGGTGCGCTCGATGATCTCCACCGGGTTGTGCTCGACCCAGCCGGCCTGCGGGAGGATCTGCTCGTGCTCGAGCTGGTGGCGGCCGACCTCGTTGCCGCTGTGGTCGAAGATCATGAATCGGGTGCTGGTGGTGCCCTGGTCGATGGCTCCGACGAACTCGGCCATTGAGCTCTCCTAGCTGTGACGGGGTGTGCGGACTCCGGGCTGCGGTGCGGGTGTCACTCGCGCCCGACGGGCTGCGGCGCGTCCTCGGACGGGATGTAGCGGTCGATGAGGACCTTGAACATCAGGCCGCCCAGCAGGCCGCCCAGGATGGGCGCGACGATCGGGAGCCACCAGTACTGGGTGCCGTTCTGGTCGACCCATGCGGTGCCGTAGCCGGTGATGAACGACGCCAGCCGCGGGCCGAAGTCGCGGGCCGGGTTGATCGCGTAGCCGGCGTTCGCGCCGAACGCCATACCGATCCCGACGACCAGCAGCCCGATCACGATCGGGGTCAGGTTGGCCAGCGGGCCGTTGTTCCGGGCGCTGGTCAGCGCGAAGATCACGAAGACCAGGATCGCGGTGCCCACGATCTGGTCCAGGAACGCGATCGGGATGCTGACCGGCGCGGTCCCGTTGCCCGGCAGGGTCGCGAAGATGGTCTGCGTCGCCGAGGTCAGGCCCGGGTCGGCGGCCCGGATCAGGTCGGAGTAGGTCACCCGGACGATCAGCGCGGCGACGAACGCGCCGAGCGTCTGGGCCCCGATGAAGGGAAGAACCTTGCGCCAGGAGAAGCCCTGGAACGCGGCCAGCGCGACCGTCACGGCCGGGTTGAGGTGCGCGCCGGAGATCCGTCCGGCGACGTAGACGCCGAGCGCCACGCCGAGTCCCCACGCCCAGGCGATCGAGTCGTGGTCCCCGAGGCTGCCGTCGGAGCTGGTCGCCACCTGGGCCACCACGCCGACACCGAACAGGATAAGGATCATCGTGCCGGCGAACTCGGCACTGAGCTGTCCCAGAAGACTGGGCTCCTTGGAGTTCGTCATCGAACCCGCCTCTCGATTCCCCCTCGACGGAGCCGGGCGGCTCTGTCGAATGCGGACGTTAGGAGGGGCCGGGGTCCCGCGACAACGTGCGCCGTTCGACATCGCCGAACGGTCTGGCTCCGACTGCCGTCGCGGTGTCCGGCACGCGGGCCCGCGAAGATCGTCCCGATGGGGCCGGGACGGCGTCCGCCGCCGCTGTCGCGGTCGTCACTAGGCTCACCGGCGTGGCCAAGCCGATCCAGTCCATCGAGCGGGCCGCGGCGGTGCTGCGCCTGCTCGGCGGGGCCGGCCGGCCGCTCGCGCTGGCCGAGCTGGCCGCGGCACTGGACCTGCCCCGCCCGACCGCGCACGGGATCGTCCGCACGCTCTGCGACGAGGACCTGGCCGGCCAGGACCCGTCGACCGGGCGCTACCACCTCGGCGACGGGCTGACCCGCCTCGGCTCCGCCTGGGACCGGCACGACCTGCGCTCGCGCGCGATGAACTGGGCCGACGCACTGGCCGCGACCACCGGCTGCGCGGTGTTCCTGGGCGTGCCCGAGGACCGCGGGGTCGGGCTGGTGCACCACGTGTTCCGGCCCGACGGGACCCCGCAGCGGCTGCGCACCAACGCCGTGCAGCCGTTGCACGCCACGGCGTGGGGCCTGTGCCTGCTCGCGTTCGCGCCGGTCGCGGCCCGTCCGCCGCAGGAGATGGAGCGCTACACGCGCCGCACCGTCACCACCGCCGCGGCCCTGGCCGACGTGCTGGCCGAGACGCGCCGACGGGGCTGGGCGGCGGATGCGGGCGGCTACGAGCCGGACGTCGGCCGGGTCGCGGTGCCGGTGCGCAGCGGAGGAGGGCTGACGGTGGCCGCACTCGGGATCGGGGCGCCGCTGGAGGAGCTGTTCGGCCCGGGCGGGCGGGTCCGGCCGGACCCGCTGGCCGCGCTCACCTCGGCGGCGGGCGAGATCGCGGCCAGCCTGGAGGCCGAGCGGTGAGCGGCGCCGTCGCGCAGGGGGAACGCGTCGTCGCGGCCATCGACCAGGGCACGACGTCGACGCGGTGCCTGCTGTTCACCCACTCCGGGAGGATGGTCGCGGTCGCCCAGCGCGAGCACCGCCAGCACTACCCGCGCCCGGGCCTGGTCGAGCACGACGCGCTGGAGATCTGGCGCAACGTGCGGCGCGTGGTCCCGGCGGCGCTGCGCCGGGCGGGCCTGGAGCCGTCCAACGTGGTCGCGCTGGGGATCGCCAACCAGCGCGAGACGACGGTCGTCTGGAACCGGCACACCGGCATCCCGCTGGCCCGGGCGATCACCTGGCAGGACACCCGCACCGACGCGATCGTCGAACGCCTGGTCTCGGACGGTCAGACCGGGCTCTACGCCGGCATCAGCGGCCTGGGGCCCGCCACCTACTTCGCCGGGCCGCGCCTGCAGTGGCTGCTCGACCACGTGCCCGGCGCGCGGGAGGGCGCGCTGTCCGGGGACGTCGTGTTCGGCACGATCGAGACCTGGCTGATCTGGCAGCTCACCGGAGGCCCGGACGGCGGACGCCACGTCACCGACGTCACCAACGCCAGCCGCACGATGCTGATGGACCTGCGCACGCTGCAGTGGTCCGACGAGCTGCTCACCGCGCTGCGGGTTCCGCGCCGGATGCTGCCCGAGATCCGGTCCAACTCCGAGGTCTACGGGCACTGCACCGGCGTCCTCGACGGGGTCCCGGTGGCCGGGGCGCTGGGCGACCAGCAGGCCGCGCTGGTCGGCCAGACGTGCTTCGCGCCCGGCGAGGCCAAGTGCACCTACGGCACCGGCGGGTTCCTGCTCAAGAACACCGGATCGCGGATCGCCGGGTCCGAGGACGGGTTGATCCCCACCGTCGGCTACCTGTTCGGCGACGACCCGGTCTACGCACTCGAAGGGTCGATCGCGATGACCGGGTCGCTGGTGCAGTGGTTCCGCGACGCGCTCGGGATGATCTCCACCGCCGCCCAGATCGAGACCCTGGCGATGACCGTGCCGGACAACGGCGGCTGCTACGTGGTGCCCGCGTTCTCCGGGCTCTACGCCCCGCGCTGGCACCCGGACGCCCGCGGGGTGATCGTCGGGCTGACGTCCTACATCCACCGCGGTCACCTGGCCCGGGCCGTGCTGGAGGCCACCGCGTGGCAGACCCGCGAGGTGCTCGACGCGATGAACCGCGACTCCGGTCTTCCGGTGACCCGGCTCAAGGTCGACGGCGGCATGACGGCCAACCACCTGCTCATGCAGTTCGTCGCGGACGTGCTCGACGTGCCGGTGGAGCGCCCGCTGGGGTCGGAGGCGGTCTCGCTCGGCGCGGCCTACGCGGCGGGGCTGGCCGTCGGGTACTGGCCGGATCCGGAGGTGCTGCGCCGCAACTGGCACCGGGCCGCGGCGTGGGAGCCCGACATGGACCCGCGGCTGCGCCGCTCCGAGCACGAGAACTGGGGCCGGGCGGTGGACCGCAGCTTCGGGTGGGCGCGGCCGGGCTCCTGAGCGCCGGTCGGAGGTGTTGTCCGGGCTCGGAGTGTGATGCTAGTCTCGCCGCTACCAAACGGCCGTTAGATGACAGGCGTCAGCCGAGCGACGTCACCCGCCCCGGAGGTATCCGACCGTGTCCGCTCCCACCGCCGCACCGGACATCCTGTCGCCGGAGTTCGCCGCCGACCCGTACTCGGCCTACCGCGCGATGCGCTCCGAGCACCCGCTGATCTGGCACGAGCCCACCCGCAGCTACGTGATCAGCCGCTACGCCGACGTCGTCCGGGCGTTCAAGGACCCGGTGTTCACCAGCCACAACTACGACTGGCAGCTCGAGCCGGTGCACGGCCGCACGATCCTGCAGATGGACGGCCGCGAGCACGCCACGCACCGCAACCTGGTCGCCCCGGCGTTCCGCGGCCGCGACCTGGCCGAGAAGTTCGTGCCGGTGATCGAGCAGAACTCCCGGGAGCTGATCGCGGAGTTCGCCGCGGACGGCGAGGTGGACCTCGTCGCGCAGTACGCGACCCGGTTCCCGATCAACGTCATCGTCGACATGCTCGGGCTGCCCAAGTCCGACCACGAGCACTTCCACCGCTGGTACACCTCGATCATGGGGTTCCTGTCGAACCTCTCCGGGGACGAGCAGGTGATGGCCGACGGGATCCGGACCAGGGACGAGTTCGCGGACTACATGATCCCGGTCATCGCCGCGCGCCGCGCGGACCCGGGCGAGGACCTGCTCTCCACGCTGTGCACGGCCGGGATTAACGGCGCCTCGATGAGCGACCACGAGATCAAGGCGTTCTGCAGCCTGCTGCTCACCGCGGGCGGCGAGACCACGGACAAGGCCATCGCCAGTGTGATGAGCAACCTGGTGGCGCACCCGGACCAGCTCGCCGCCGTACGCGCCGACCACGGGCTGATCCCGGCCGCGTTCGCCGAGACGCTGCGGCACTCCCCGCCGGTCCACATGATCATGCGCCAGCCCGCGGAGGACGTCGAGCTCACCGGCGGCACCGTCGAGGCCGGGACGACCGTGACCTGCCTGATCGGCGCCGCGAACCGCGACCCGGAGCAGTACGAGCGCCCGGACGAGTTCGACATCGGACGCCCCGACCTGGACCAGGGCCGCGCCTACACCGCGGGTGCCAACCACACGGCGTTCGCGCTGGGGCGGCACTTCTGCGTCGGCGCGCTGCTCGCGCGCACCGAGCTGGAGACCGCGGTCGCCCACCTGCTCGACGCGATGGACGACATCGCGTTCGCCGACGGCGCACCGCCGCCGGAGCACGGCGTGTTCACCCGGGCCCCGTCGCGGCTGCGGCTGACGTTCACCCCGACCGCCCGATGACCCCGAGCTTCTGACCGCCCCGACCCCGAGGACCGCCCGATGACCGCACGTCCGGAGATCGAGAACGCCATCCACCGCGCCGCATGGGGCTACGACGAGAACGACGTCGACCTCATCGCCGAGCAGTTCGCCGAGAACGCCGAGCTGACGATGCAGATCGGCCGCGACGGGGACACGATCGGCCCGTTCTCCGGCCGGGAGGCGATCCGTGCCCTGCACGCCGACTCGCTGGTCTCGCAGACCGACCAGCGACGGCACAACGTCAGCAACGTGATCATCGTCGCGGAGTCCGCGGACGCGGCGTCCACGCTGGCGAACCTGACGCTGCTCTCGGTCGAGGACGGTGCGATCAAGGTGCTGTCCAGCGGTTTCTACCGCGACGAGTTCATCCGCGACGGCGGGGCGTGGCGGATCGCGACCCGCCACATCTACCTCGACCTCCCCTACTGACCGGGATCTGCCGCGCGGTCTTCCCGGGCGGCCGCGCCGATCGTTAGCATCGATGTGCAACAGCACATCGATGTGATCTGCGCGGTACAGGGGGACACGGGTGAGAACCGGCTACGAGTTCGACGCCACGGAATGGCTGCGCCGCTGGGACGTCCAGCAGGAGGGCTACGTCCCGGACCGCGAGGACATGTTCGCGCTGATGTTCGACGTCGTGGAGCGGCTCGGTGCGGCGCCGGGTCGGCTGCTCGACCTGGCCTGCGGCCCGGGCTCGCTGGCGCGGCGGGCGCTGGGCCGCTTCCCCGGCGCGGACGTCGTCGCGGTGGACTTCGACCCCGTGATGCTCGAGCTCGGCCGTCGCACCGCGGGCGAGGGCGTGCACTGGGTGGACGCCGACCTGGCCCGGCCGGACTGGACCGGCATGGTGGGGGACGGTCGGTTCGACGCGGCGGTCTCGGCGACGGCGCTGCACTGGCTGGCCGCCGACGACGTCCCGGGCCTGGCCTCGGCACTGGCCGGGGTACTGCGCCCGGGCGCGGTGTTCGTCGACTTCGACACGGTGCTGGCCGACCCGGCGAGCCCCCGGCTGGCCGCGATGACGAAGGACCTGCGGGTCGCGCGCACCGAGGCGCGCACCGGCACGTCCGGGTTCGAGGACTTCCGTGCGTGGTGGGACGCGCTGGCCGCGGAGCCGGCGCTGGCGGAGCTGTTCGCCGACCGCGAGCGCCGCTTCGCCGGCCGCACCCCGAGCGGCGGGAACTCGCTGCCGGTCTGGGAGTCCGCGTTGCGTAAGGCCGGTTTCGCCGAGGTCGGCACCGTGACCCAGCTGCTCGACCGCAGGATGCTCGTGGCGATCCGCTGATGGCCCGCGGGAGGTTCCCCGCGCCCGCCGTCTCGCGCCGTGCCGTCCTGGCCGGGGCGGTGGGCGCCGCGGTCGCGATGCCGCTCGCGGCCTGCGCCGGGGGCGGTGGCGGCGGTGGGGAGCGGCTGCGCGTGGCGATCGCGGGCCGGGGGAGCAAGGAGAAGCTGGACCCGCACGTCGCGCCGCAGTTCGTGGACCAGATCCGGTCGCGGGCCTGCTTCGACACCCTGGTCGGGTTCTCGCCGCAGATGACGCCGGTGCCGCGGCTCGCGCAGTCCTGGGACGTCGACGCGACCGGCACCCGGTGGCGGATCCGGCTGCGCCCGGCGCGCTGGCACGACGGCCGCCCGCTCACCGCGGCCGACGTCCTGTACTCGTTCCGCCGGATCGCCGACCCGGACACCACGGCCACGGCCGCGCAGCTCTACGCCGGCGTCGACTTCACGGCCAGCCGGACGGTGTCGGACACCGAGCTGGAGGTCCGCCTCGGCGCGCCGAACTTCCTGTTCCCGCTGTCCTGGGGCGCGACCGGCACCGAGATCGTGCCGCAGGGCGCGACCGACTTCCGGGCCCCCGTCGGCACCGGGCCGTTCCGGTACGTCTCGTTCACCCCGGGCGGCCCGGCCCTCTACCGCTCCTTCGACGGCTACTGGGACGGCGCCCCGCCGTCCCCGGAGCTGGAGATCGTGCCGATCGCCGAGGAGAGCGCCCGGCTCGGCGCGCTGCTGTCCGGGCAGGTCGCGTGCGCGCACGGGATGGAGGCGGCCGGCGTCCGCCAGGTAGAGGGCGACCCCCGGGTCCAGGTGCTGGCGGCGCCGGAGGCGATCCACCAGTACCTGTGTCTCAAGGTCGACCGGCCGCCCTTCGCCGACCCGCGGCTGCGCGACGCGGTCCGGCTCGGGATCGACCGCGACGCCCTGGTCCGGGTCGCGCTGCTCGGGAAGGGCCGGGTCGGCAACGACCTGCGCGGGCGCGGCACGCAGTACTACGCCTTCGGCATCGCGCAGGTCGGCCGGGACGTCGCCCGTGCCCGCGCGCTGGTCGACGCGGCCGGGGCGCGCGGCCGGGAGGTCGACCTGCTGGTGTCCACGCTGGACCCGGTGTTCGTCCCGGCGGCCCGCCTGGTCGCCGAGCAGCTCGCCGAGGTGGGCCTGCGGATCACGCCGCGGTCGGTGCCGCCGTCGGACTACTACGGCGAGGTCGCCCGCACCGGTGCGGCCGCGTCCACCAGCGGCGGGCCGTTGCCGGTGCCGGACTACGTCGGCCGCAAGCTGGTCACCACCGGCACCGGGAACTTCACCGGCTGGAAGGACCCGGAGGTCGACCGGCTCTACGCGCAGGCCGTCGCGACCACCGACGAGGCGGCCCGCACCCGCGCGTTCGACGCCGTCCAGCAGCGCTTCCACGACTCGTCGGGCAACGTGGTCTGGGGTGTCGGGGACTACGCCGTCGGGATCGCGGCCGGGTTGCAGGGTGTGCCGAACGCGATCCCGAACACGCTGGAGTGGGGCCGCTTCGACAAGGCCGTCCCCGGTTAGGCCGACGGGGCCCGGCCGGTGGCCGCGACCGGTGGTCCGGCCGTGGCGGCGCGCAGCCGGCCGAGCACCTGCCCGGCCCGGCCGTGGTCGGCGACCCGGCCGCCGCCGAGCACCGTCACCTCGTCGGCCACGGAGCCGACCAGGGACAGGTCGTGGCTGATCAGGACGAGGGTGGTGCCGCGGTCACGGCGCAGCGCGTCGAGGGCGGCGAGCAGCTCCCGGCGGTGCCCGGCGTCCAGGGCCGAGGTGACCTCGTCGCCGACCAGGACGGCCGGGTCGGCGAGCATCGCCCGGGCCAGCGCGGCCCGTTGCAGCTGCCCGCCGGAGAGCCCGGACGGGCGCCGGGCCGCGGTGCCGGCGTCGACGCCGAGCCGTTCGAGCAGCTCCGACCCCTCGCCGCGGGCCCGCCCGGGCGGCAGGCCGCGCAGCAGCACGCCCGGGCGTGCGACCTGCTCGAGCACCGGTCGCCGGGCCAGGAACGACGAGCGCGCGTCCTGGTGCACGTACTGCACGGCCTTCCGCCGCGCCGCGGAGCGCCGGTCCAGGGCCGGGGGCAGCCCCACGCCGTCCACGACGACCGTGCCGGCCCCCGGGGTGACGAGCCCGGCCAGTGCACGGGCCAGGGTGGTCTTCCCGGCACCCGACGGGCCGATCACGGCGTGCACGTCGCCCGCGGCGGCGCGCACGTCCACGCCGTCCAGGATCGCCGTGCCGGCACTGGTGACGACCCGGAGCCCGGTCGCCACCAACCGCGGTGTGCGGTCGTCGCCCGGCGCCGGGTCCGGTGCCGGGCCCGGCGCCGGGCCGAGGACGTCGTCGGCCGGGCCGCGCCGGACGACCCGGCCGCGCTCGAGCACGAGCGCGTCGTCGGCCAGGGCGCGGGCGGTGTCCAGGTCGTGGGTGAGCAGCACCATCGCGGTGCCGTGGGCCGCGAGCCCGGCCAGGTTGGCGACCACCCCGGCCGTGGTGAGCGGGTCCAGTCCGGTCGTCGGCTCGTCCAGCACGAGCACCGACGGCCCGGTGACCAGCGTCAGCGCCAGTGCCGCGCGCTGTTGCTGGCCGCCGGAGAGCTGGTGCGGGAACCGGCGGGCGTGCTCCGGGCCAAGACCGGCCGTCCGCAGGGCGGAGTCCACGGCGGCGCGGCGCTCGTCGCGACCGGTGTGCACGAGCGCGGCCAGCTCGTCGAGCACCCGCCCGACCCGCCGGACCGGGTCCAGCGCGGTGCCCGGGTGCTGCGGGAGCAGCCCGATCCGCCCGGCGCGCCGGGCCCGGCGCACCGGCTCCGGGTCGGTCGGGCCGAGATCGGTCCCGGCCACCGTGACCTCGCCGCACAGCTCGACGCCGGCCGCCGCCTCGCCCAGCAGCGCCGCGGCGAGCGTGCTCTTGCCGGCCCCGGAGTCGCCCACCACGGCGAGCACCCGGCCGGGCTCCAGGTCCAGGTCGACGCCGTCGAGCAGCACCGCGGACGGCACGCGCGCGCCGAGGCCCCGCACCCGGAGCACGGGGGAGCTCACAGCGCACCGCCGTCCCGGTCGAGCCGCCGGTCGACGAGCAGGTTGATCCCGGCGCACAGCGCCACCAGCAGACTGGCCGGGACCAGCAGCGAGGCCGGGGCCAGGAACAGCGACGACGTGTTCTGCTCGATCACCACCGCCCAGTCCGTGGAGTCCGGGGCCAGGCCCACGCCGAGGAAGTTCGCGCTGGCCAGCAGCGAGAGCACGAGCACGGCGCGGGTCCCGGCGTCGACCAGGACGGGTCCGAGCACGGCGCGGCCGGACTCCAGCAGGTGCACCCGCCACCACGGCTCGCCGGACATCGTCATCGCCTCCAGCGCCGGACGCTGGGTCGGCGCCGCCGCGGCGCTGCGCACCAGGCGCACCACCGAGGGCAGCTGCACCAGCGCGACGGCCAGCACCAGCCAGCCGATCCCGCGCCGTCCGGTGGCGGCGAGCACGAGCAGCACCAGCAACGAGGGCAGCACCAGCAGCACGTCCAGGGCGCGCAGGGCCAGGCCCTCGAGCCCGCGCCGCCCGGTCGCGGCCAGCACCAGGCCCAGCGGCATGCCCACCGCGTAGGCGCAGGCCAGGGCGCCGAGCGTGAGCCCGACGACCGTCGTGCCGCCGGTCAATGCAAGCCCCAGCACGTCGCGGCCCAGGGCGTCGGTGCCCAGGACGAACCCGGACCCGGGCGGTAGCAGCGCGTCGGTCCCGGTCGGCGCGACGAGCCCGAGCGGCCCGACCAGGAACGGCCCGAGCAACGCGGAGAGCAGGGGGACGGCCACCAGCACCAGGCCGATCGCCACACCCGCACCCGGGCGGGCGCGCCGCGCCCGCGCTCCCACCGTCGCGGCGCTCACCCGAGCACCTCCCGGTGCGGGAGCAGCCGGGCCGAGACCAGGTCCGCGACCAGGTTCACCCCGATCGTCGTCGCCGCGTAGAGAAGCGCGTAGCCCTGCACCACCGGCAGGTCGCGGGCCGAGACGGCGTCGACGAAACCGGACCCGACACCGGGGAGCGCGAACAGCGCCTCCACCACGACCACCCCGCCCAGCATCGAGTCGACGATCCGCGCCAGCTGCTGGATCGAGGGCAGCGCCGCCCCGGGCAGAACGTGGCGCCACAGCACGACCCGCTCCGGCAGACCGAGCCGGCGCAGGTGCACGACGTGCTCGGCCCGATCCGTGTCGAGTACCCCCACCCGGATCTGGCGGGCGAGCCGGCCGAGGTGGTTGGTCACCAGCACCACGACCGGCAGGACCAGCACCTCCGCCCCGGTGAACGCCCCACCGGCCGCGGTCGCGGGGAGCCAGCCCAGCTGCAGCGAGAACACCGCGACCAGCACGAGCCCGAGCGCGAACTCCGGCACCGCCTGCGCGGCGACCAGGACACCGGTCAACGCCCGGTCCACCGGCGATCCCGGACGACGCCCGGCCAGCACCCCAGCGCCCAGCGCAAGGGGCACCAGCATGATCAGGGCCAGGCCGGTGAGCAGCGCGGTCTGGCCGAGCCGCCCGCCGACCTCGGCCGCGACCGGCTGCCCGGTGACCAGCGAGCGACCGAGGTCGCCGTGCAGCAGCCCGCCCACCCAGTCGGCGAAGCGCTCGGGCAGGGGCCGGTCCAGGCCGAGCTGTGTGCGCAGCGTCGCGACCTGCTCGGGTGTGGCGTCGCGGCCCAGGACGATCTCCGCGGCGTCCCCGGGCAGCAACGAGGTCATCGCGAACACGATCACGGACACGGCGGCGAACTGGGCGAGCGCCACGAGTACCCGCGCCCCGGCCGCGCGGGTGCCCCGGCGCGGCGCAGCGAGCATGGCGGTCTCTCCTCCTCGCCGGCGCGCAGGGTTCTCAGGGCCTACCGGCGATACCACCACAACGCTGCAACTGCGATCAACTGGCGTGGAGACGAGGTCGGACGCGCTCAGCCCAGGCGTGCGGTGTCGAACCGGGCCCATGCCGAGGTGTTCGGGCGGGCCGACTCGACGCCCCCGAGCCCGGCGGCGATGCCGACGTTCCAGTCCCGCGACGCCCACACCAGCCCGCCGGAGTCGTCGCGCAGCAGCTCCTGGATCCGGGTTAGGGCCGCGGTGCGGGCGGTCTCGTCCCGGGTCCCGACGGCGTCGGCGTAGAGCCGGTCGATCTCGGGGTTGCGGTAGCCGGTGAAGTCGTAGGACGTCGCCGTCGTGACCGACCGGCGCCCGATGTAGTCCGGGATCGGCAGCGCGCCGTTGCTGAGCTGGGAGAACACGCCCCTCTGGCGGATCTGGCGGAAGTAGGCCTCCGACGGCAGCACCCGCGGGGTGACCCGGAGCCCGACCTCGCCGAGCTGCTCGGCGACCAGCGAGCTGGCCGCGTCGAACACCGGGTCCGCGCCGCTGGTCTGCAGCTCCAGGGCCAGTCCGCCGGCCCCGGCCTCGCGGACCAGCGTCCGTGCCCGCTCGATGTCGCGCACGACCGGAGGGGCCGACGACGGATAGTACTGCAGGCCGCGACCGAACAGGTCGTTGCCCGGCTGCCCGCGCCCCAGCAGCACGACCCGGACCAGGGCCTCGCGGTCGATCCCGTACCGCACCGCCTCGCGCAGCCGTGGGTCGGAGAACGGCGGCCGGTCGACCTTGAGCGCGAGGAACTGGTTCGCCGAGGTGGGCGCGGACAGCACCCGGGCCCGGCCGTCTCCCTCCAGCCGTGCCGCGCTCGCGGCCGTCAGGTCGTGTGCGTAGGCGACCTGCCCGGACAGCAGCGCGCCGAGCCGGGCGTCCTCGTCGTCGATCGGCACGAACTCCAGCTCGGACGACGGCGGTGCTCCGGCCCAATGCCCCTCGTTGGCCGCGTAGCGGGCGGGCCCGCCGGGGGTGAACGAGACGAACCGGAACGCACCCGTGCCCACCGGCCGGGAGAAGTCGGTCGTCCCGTGCGGCACGATCTCCGCGCCGGGCGCGGCCCAGGACAGCGGGAACAGGAAGTTCGGCGCGCCGAGCACCAGCTCCAGCTCGGTGTCGGAGACGGCGCGGCTGGCGGTGAAGTCCAGACCGGTGAACAGTGCCGCGGCGATCCCGGTCGTGGCCGGGTCGGCGATCCGCCGGAAGCTGTAGAGCACGTCCGCCGCGGTCAGCGGCCGGCCGTCGTGGAACCGGGTGCTGCGCAGCCGGACCCGCCAGCGGCGCCCGGTCGCGTCCGGCTCCCAGGACTGCGCCAGCCGCGGCTGCGCGGTCATCTCCTGCGACCAGCCGGTGAGGGTGTCGAAGCACGCCTTGGCCCGCGCCTGGTCCACGTAGAGCGGCAGGACGTGCGGGTCCAGCGACTCCCGCGACCCGCCCGCGGGGAACGCGACCCGCAGTGGCTCCCCGCCGCCGGTGCTCCCGCCGCAGGCGGCGAGCGGGAGGGCGACGGCGGTGCCCAGCGCACCGGCCAGGAGGGCGCGCCGCGACACCCGGGCCGCGCCCGCGCGGGGGAGTGGGCCGGGGAACGGATGCAGTCTCGACACCTGCACAGATTATCAACTGTGCAGTGAACGTCTCCTGTCCCGACCCTCCGGAGCTGGCCGGGGCGACGGGCCGGCGTGATCGGGAAACACCAGGTGGAAGGCCTTGTCGTGCCTCGAAGGGTGATGCTAATCTCGCCGCTACCAAACGGCCGTTTGAATAACTCGGAGGACGCTCGGTCCTTGCCACCGGGGTGCCGGCCGTCCGCTGATCGAGGGGGATCCGCGTGGTCAACATCGGCCAGATCCCGTCCAAGTGGGCCGCGCTCACACCGGGCCGGGACGCGATCGTCGACGCGCCGAACGGCCGCCGGATGGACTGGCGCACGCTCGACGAACGGGTCCGCCGCCTGGCCAACGGGCTCGCAGGGTCGCCGGCGGCGGGCGGCGGAGGGCTCGGCCTGGACAAGGGCGACCGGGTCGCGATCCTGGCCAAGAACTCGATCGAGTACCAGGAGCTCTACTACGCGGCGGGACGGGCCGGGCTGGTCGCGCAGCCGCTGAGCTGGCGTCTCGGCGCGGGGGAGCTGGCGAAGATCGTCGCCGACGCGGCGCCGAAGGCCGTGATCACCTCCGACGAGTGGGGCGACACCGCGAAGGAGCTGCAGGCCGCGGTCGACGTGCCGCACTGGCTGCAGTTCGGCCCCGGCGGCGACGGCTCCTACGAGGACCTGCTCGCCCGCAGTCCCGACCACGAGCCGGAGCGGTCGTCACAGGTCGGCGACGCGGACCCGTTCTTCATCCTCTACACCGGAGGGACGACCGGGGAGTCGAAGGGCGCGCTGCACAGCCACACGAGCGTGTCGTTCGGGATGCTCAACCAGACCGTCGCGGAGCGGATCGTCGCGACCGACGTCTATATGCTGACCGGGCAGATGTACCACATCCCGGTGGTGCTCTCGATGAACTACATGCGCCACGGCTGCCCGCTGGTGCTGATGAACTTCGAGGCCCGTACGGCGCTGGAGCTGATCGAGGCGGAGAAGGTCTCGGCGTTCCTGGGCATCACCACGATGCTGAACTGGATGATGGCCGTGCCCGGGTTCTCCGGGTTCGACATCTCCAGCCTGCGCAACATCCAGTACGGCGGCGGGCCGATGCCGTCGAGCGTGGTCAAGGCGGCGCTGGACAACTTCCCCTGCACGCTGATCCAGGGTTACGGGCAGACCGAGGGCACCACGATGTGCTTCCTGTCCCAGGAGGACCACGCCGACGCCGTGCGCGGCGTGCACCCGGAACGGCTGATGTCGTGCGGGCGCGAGGGCTTCGTGACACGGGTGCGGGTGGTGGACCCGGACGGCGTCGAGGTGCCGCGCGACGGGCGGACCGCGGGTCAGATCGTCGTGCGGTCCGAGGCGAACATGCTCGGCTACCTGGGCCGCCCCGACCTCACCGAGGCGACGATCCGGGACGGCTGGATGTGGACCGGCGACGTCGCGACCTGGGACGCCGACTCGTACGTGTTCATCGTCGACCGGTCCAAGGACATGATCATCTCCGGTGGGGAGAACATCTACTCGATCCAGGTCGAGGAGGCGGTGAACCAGCACCCCTCGGTCCTGGAGTGCGCCGTGATCGGTGTCCCGGACGACGAGTGGGGCGAGAGCGTCAAGGCGTTCGTCGTGCTCAAGCCGGAGACCACCGCGACCGAGGCCGACATCGTCGGGACCGCGCGGGCGCACCTGGCGTCGTACCAGAAGCCGCGCTCGGTGGAGTTCGTCGACGCCCTGCCCAAGGCGCCCACCGGAAAGATCCTCAAGCGCGATCTGCGCGCACCGTACTGGGCCGACCGCGACCGGTCGGTCTGACCTTCCGCCCGCACCGTCACCTGCTCGAAGGGGAGCCGATGAAGACCAAGGGTGCACTGCTCTGGGAGCCGGGGACCAACTCCGGCTGGAGCGTCGAGGAGATCGAGGTCGACCCGCCGAAGCGACGCGAGGTGATGGTCAAGCTCGCGGCGTCCGGCATCTGCCACTCCGACCAGCACCTCGACGACGGCGTCATCCCGCTGCCGTGGTCGCCGGTGCTCGGCGGGCACGAGGGGGCCGGCGTGGTCACCGAGCTCGGCGCCGAGACCGAGGGGCTCGAGGTCGGCGACCACGTGGTGCTGTCGTTCCTGCCCTCGTGCGGGCGCTGCAGGATGTGCGTCTCCGGGAAGTCGAACATGTGCGACCTCGGCAACGGGGTGCTCGCCGGCGTCGCGCCGGACGGGACGCACCGGGTGCACGCCCGCGGCAAGGGCATCGGCTGCATGTCCTACCTGGGCACGTTCGCCCCGTACGTCACGGTGCCGGTGGACGCCGTCGTGAAGATCGAGAAGGACATCCCGTTGGACCGGGCCGCGCTGATCGGGTGCGGCGTGCCCACCGGCTGGGGCTCCTCGGTCTACGCCGCGGACATGCAGCTCGGCGACACCGTCGTGATCGTCGGCATCGGCGGGGTCGGGATCAACGCCGTGCAGGGCGCCCGGCACAAGGGCGCGCGCAACATCATCGCGATTGACCCGGTGCCGTTCAAGCAGGAGCAGGCCCAGGCCTTCGGCGCCACGCACGCCGTGGGGTCCTATGAGGAGGCCGCCGAACTCGTCGAGCAGATGACCAACGGCCAGGGCGCCGACCGGGTGATCATCACCGTCGGCGTCGCGTACGGGGACCTGCTCAACCCGGCCCAGGAGATGACCCGCCGCGGCGGGGTCATGGTGCTCACCTCGGCCGCGCCGATCATGCAGCGCGACGTGGAGTTCGACCTGTTCACGTTCGCCATGTCCGGCAAGCGGCTGCAGGGCTCGCTCTACGGGACCACCAACTCGCGCAACGACATCCCGCTGATGACCGAGCTCTACCGGACCGGTCAGCTCAAGCTCGACGAGCTGATCACGAAGACCTACGCGCTCGAGGACATCAACCAGGCGTTCACGGACATGCAGGAGGGCAAGAACCTGCGCGGCGTGATCATGTACGACGACTGAGAGGCACGACATGACCGACAACCGTGCAGACGACGTCGCCGGCATCGTGGCGGCGACCCACCTCTACGCCCGCGGGCTGGACCTGTTCCGCCCGAAGGAGGCGCTCTCGGCCTACACCGACGACGCCTACTGGGACGCCGGTCCCGTCGGGCTCAAGCGCTTCGAGGGCTCCGAGGAGATCCTCGGGTTCTTCCAGGCCGACGCCGACGCGATGGCCGAGCAGTTCCACATCATCACCAACCACATCGTCGACTTCGACGGACCGGACGACGCCCACGGCACGAACTACGTGTTCTCCGAGGGGAAGACGAAGTCCGGGGCCTCGATCCGGGCCATCGCGTTGAACGAGGACGAGTACCGCCGGGTCGACGGCGTCTGGAAGATCTCCGGACGCAAGATCACGCCGTTGACGGCGCCCGAGATGGACGGCTTCGACGCGTGAGCGGCGGTGAGCAGGTCGTCCGGACCTACATCGAGATCATGAACAGGCTGGACCTGGAGGCGTTCGCCGACCTGGTCACCGACGACGTCGTCGTCCGGCTGCCCTACGCCCCGGATCCGGTGCCGAAGGTGACCGAGGGCAAGGCGGGCGTCGTCGGGCTCTACGGCGGGTTCCCGTCGCTGGTCAGCCCGCTGGGCTTCCACGACCTGGAGATCACGCCGCTGCCCGGCGACGGCGAGTTCCTGGCCACCTACCGCAGCGACGCCACGATGCTGTCCACCGGGAGCCCGTACCGCAACGACTACATCAGCCTGTTCACCGTGCGCGGGGACAGGCTGGCGGCGTTCACCGAGTACTTCGACCCGCTGGTGTTCGTCACGGCGGGAGGGGCGACGGTGCAGGGCCCGTAGGGCGGCCGGTCCGCCCACACGGATGACGGATTGACCGCTGCCGCGCCCCGTCACCACGGTGGGGTCGTGCCGGGCAACGAGGCCCGCACGACAGTGGAGGTTCGTCATGGGTCGGGTCGAGGGCAAGGTCGCGCTGATCACCGGAGCCGCACGAGGGCAGGGGCGCAGTCATGCGGTCCGGCTGGCGCAGGAGGGTGCGGACATCATCGCCGTCGACCTGTGTGCCGACGCGAAGACGGCGCCGTACGCGCTGGGCACGCGCGAGGACCTCGACGAGACGGCCCGCCTGGTCGAGGAGCTCGACCGCCGCGTGCTGACCCGGGTCGCCGACGTCCGCGACCTGGGGGCCCTGCAGTCGGCCGTCGCCGACGGGGTGGCCGAGTTCGGACACCTCGACATCGTCTCGGCGAACGCCGGCATCGCCTCGTTCGCGCCCGCATGGGAGATCAGCGAGGACGTCTGGCAGGAGATGATCGACATCAACCTGACCGGTGTGTGGAAGACGACCAAGGCCGCCATCCCGCAGATGCTGAAGCAGGGGACCGGCGGGTCGATCGTCCTGACCAGCTCCACGGCCGGACTCGTCGCGTTCGGCAACCTCGCGCACTACACCGCGGCCAAGCACGGGGTGACCGGCCTGATGCGGGTGCTCGCGGTCGAGCTCGCCCAGCACGGGATCCGGGTCAACTCGGTGCACCCGACGACCGTCGACACGCCGATGGTGAACAACGCGCCGATCTACTCGCTGTTCCTGGGCGAGGAGGGCAAGACACGTGACGACGCGCTGGTCGGCTTCACGGGCGTGAACGCGATCCCGATCCCATGGGTCGACCCGATCGACATCTCCAACGCCGTGCTCTACCTGGCCTCCGACGAAGCCCGCTACGTCACCGGCCACACGCAGGTGGTCGATGCGGGCGGCACGGCGCCGTACCGCAACCCGAACCTCTGACCGGCCCCCTCCGGCCCAGCATCCCCGGCCCTTGCCGCGGCGGGTGCGGTCTGCCAACGTTCTACCAAACGAACGGTAGTGACAGGGTTGCGGCCGGACACGCAGGTGCGCGAGGGAGCAGGACATGCCGGGTCGGATGGAGGGCAAGGTCGCGTTCGTCACGGGCGCGGCACGGGGCCAGGGACGCAGTCACGCGGTCCGCCTGGCACAGGAGGGCGCGGACATCATCGCGGTGGACGTCTGCGCCCCGATCGCGAGCGTGGACAAATACCCGGCCGCCACCCGGGCCGATCTCGACGAGACGGTCGCCGAGGTCGAGAAGCTGGACCGGCGGATCGTCGCCCGGGTCGCCGACGTGCGCGACAGCGACGGCCTGCGCGCGGCCCTCGACGACGGCGTCGCCGAGCTGGGCGGGCTGGACACGGTCGTCGCCAACGCCGGCATCGCCAGCTACGGCATGAGCGTGGACCTCACCGAGCAGATGTGGCAGGACATGCTCGACGTCAACCTCACCGGCGTCTGGCACACGGCCAAGGCGGCCGTACCGCACCTGCGCGCACGCGGTGCCGGCTCGATGGTGTTCACCAGCTCGATCGGCGGACTGAAGGGGATCATGCAGGTCGCGCACTACGTCTCGGCCAAGCACGGGCTGGTCGGCCTGATGCGCACGATGGCGAACGAGCTCGCCGCCGACAGCATCCGGGTCAACACCGTGCATCCGACCAACGTGGACACCCACATGATCCAGAACCCGGGGACCTACGGCATGTTCGCGCCGGACGACCCGGAGCCGACGCGGGAGGCGGCGATGGCCGGGTTCATGTCGCTCAACGCCCTGCCGGTGCCGTGGGTCGACCCGGTCGACATCAGCAACGCCGTGCTGTTCCTGTCCAGCGACGAGGCCCGCTACGTCACCGGCGTGGCGCTGCCCGTCGACGCCGGTGCGAACGTGAAGTAGCGGCCCGGCCGACCTGATCTACCAAACGGTAGGCTCTTCACCTCCACCGAATGTCGAAGGGTCGTGACCAGGTGCGACAGCCAGCGGGGCGCAGCGCCCGGCGGTCCGGCGGGGAACGCAAGCCCCGCGAGGAGCGCTGGGCCGAGCTGATCGAGGTCGCCACCCAGGTGTTCTACGAGAAGGGTTACGACGGCGCCTCCCTGCAGGACATCGCGGACCGGCTCGGGATGCTCAAGGGCAGCCTGTACTACTACATCCAGTCCAAGGAGGACCTGCTCTTCGACGTGATCTCGACCGTGCACCGGGACGGCCTCGCCGTGGTGCGCGCACGGGCCGACGTCGAGGGGTCGCCCCTGGAAAAGCTGGAGTCGGTGATCGTCGGGCACGTCGAGCACACCTGCCGCAACCTGGTGCCGACCGCGGTGTTCCTGCACGAGCTCTCCGCGCTGCCGGCCGACCGTCGCAAGGAGGTCCTCGGCAGCGAGCACGCCTACCAGGGCGTGTTCCGCGACCTGATCGAGCAGGCCCAGAGCAACGGCGACGTGCGCGCCGACCTGGACCCGCGCCTGGCCGCGCTCTCGGTGCTCGGCTCGACGAACTGGGTCTACCGCTGGTTCCGCCCCGGCGGCGCGTTCACCCCGGAACAGATCGGGGCGGAGCTGGCCGAGATGTCGATCCGCGGGATCGCCACCGAGAAGGCTCTCGCTGCGCGAACCTGAGCGACCGTGCCTGCCGGAACGCCCGGTCCGTCGCGCGCGACAGGAAGATCGTCACCGCGTGCAGGTCGTCGCTGCTCAGCCCGTACAGCAGATCGACGCCGGCACGACGCGGCTCGCGCAGCCGGAGCTCCTCCACCGTCTCCTCGACGTGCCGGCGTGCCGCCTCGGTGGCCTTCAGCACGCGCCGGCGACCGTCGTAGGGGTCCGGCGTCCGTGTGACGAGGCCTGATCTCTCCAGCCGTTGGGCCAGGCCACTGATCGCGCCGCTGCTGAGGCCGGTGATCCCGCCCAGCTGGCTTCCGTTCAGGTCGCCGTGCTGGATCAGCAGGTCGAGTACCAGGTGCTCGGTCTCGTTGAGCCCGAGTCGTTCGGTCAGCGCCTGCCGGAACAGCATCGAACCGATCTCCAGTCTCGCCAGCAGCCCGAGAACGGTGTCGACCTCGCTGGTCTCCTCGTCGGTGTGGTCGGTGCGGTCGGGCTGGTCGATGGGCGTGGCATCGGTCGATGGGTGCTGATCCCCGTGGGCGCTCATACCGATATCCGCTCATGAGGTCGTGCGACAGCCGGTCGCTCCGACGGCCTCCGGAACCGCGCGCCGCGGACTCGTTCGCGATCGTGCATGGCGGTCTCGAGGGTGTCTCCGGGCAATTTCGCTCGCGAAGTCTCTGAGTTGGTGAGCTGAATCCTGGAGAGAACCCACCGCCGGGTCCCTCGCCGCACTTGTCGGGACGCGGGTGGTCCGCCGGCAGGTGCTCCTCGGCGGGGACGGGGCGACAGACGGGACGGGGCGACCGTCGATCAATCGGTGGTGACCTCGACCAGGACCGTGCCGGCGGGAACGGAGGCGCCCGGAGCGATCGGCACGGCGTACACCGTGCCCGCGACCTCGGAGCGGATCTCCATCTCCATCTTCATCGCCTCCAGCACGGCCACCACGTCGCCCACCGCGATCTCATGGCCGGGCTCGACCCGCAGCGCGATGACGGTCGCGTCCATCGGCGCGACGGGGGGTCCGCCGGGACCGCCCGGGCCGCGGCCGGTGTGGACGGTGTCGGCGCGGGACCGGCGGGTCGAGGTGCCGGCGTGCCGTCCGGCGGGGACCGGGCGGCCGTGGATCTCGATCTCCACGGGTCCGCGGTCGGTCGCGATGCGGGCCCTGCGTGCCGCGATGCCGCCGCCCGGCCCTGCTCCGCACCCGGAGTGTGGGGCGGTGCCGGGCACGGCGGTGGCGGTGGCGGTGGCGGTGAGGAGCGTGGCGGGGTCCCACTCGCGTTCGACGGAGCCGGTGTCGTGGGTCGCGGTGACGAAGGTGTCCTGGTCGAGGACCGCGCGGAGGTAGGACGCGGTCGTCGCGATGCCGTCGACGCGGAGCTCGCCCAGGGCCGCGGACAGCCGCCGGCGCGCGGTCTCCCGGTCGGGGCCGTGCGCGAGGACCTTCGCGAACATCGAGTCGTACTCCGCGGCGACCGTCCCGCCGGACTCCAGGCCGGCGTCCACCCGCAGCCCCGGTCCG
>NZ_JADQDD010000064.1 GCF_019263595.1 Pseudonocardia sp. KRD291
CCCGGCGGCGGCCTCGGAACCGGCGGGAAGTACGGCACCGGATCCTGGACCGGCGAACCCGCGCCGCGCGGCGGGACCGGGCCAGGAGGAAACGGGCCGGGAGGAAACGGATCGGGCAGTGGTCCGGGCGGGAACGGCCGCTACGGCGGTGCCACCGAGAACGTCCCGGGCCGCGGGCTCACCGAACCGTCCACCGGCCGTACCGGCACCGGCACCGGCACCGGTCCGAACGGCGTCACACCGATGGGCGGAGCGGGTGCCGGTGGGCGGGGCTCGGATCAGGACCACCGCAACCGCTACCTGCTGCCCAGCAGCGAGGCGTTCGACCTCGACCTGCACCACACCCCTCCGGTGCTCGGCGCCCCGGGCGACGCGGACCGGGAGCGCGACCGGTGAGCACCGCCGCGGACTGGTCCCGGGCCACCGTGCTCACCCTCGTCGAGGCCGACGTCGCGTTCGACGTCCTGGGCATTGACACGCCACCGCCCGCGCTGGACCCGCCGCACCACGGCCGGACGCTGCCGGAGCGCTCCCGGATCGTCTCCGGCGCCGTCGCCCACCTGCGCGCCCGCGGCCTCGACCCCGGCGGCGACTCCGACCTCGCCCGGGACCTGCGCCTGCTGGCCCGGCCCGCGCTCTCGCTGGACCTGCTGCACCGCTACCGGGCCCTGCTCGGCGCGGTGGTCGCCGTCGACGGCGGCGACGCCGTGCTCGCCGTCCGGCACGAGGACGAGATTGCGCTGCTCCGGATCCCGCCGGAGCGGGCGGCCGACACGCTCGTCGATCTGCTCGGACCGCTGACCCCGGCGGCCGGCGCGACGGTCCGGGTACCGGCCCGGGTGCTCTCCGAGGCGGTCCGGGACGCGGGGGACGACGCCGACCGGCTCGTCGTCGAGCTGATGCGACGCGGGATGACCGGGGCCGCGGCGCGGGCGCTGGTCGCCACGAACCACGAGGTGGACGCGCTGGCCCAGATCGGGTCGAACGTGCGGACGCCCACCGGGCAGCGCCGCGGCCCGTATGTGCTGACCGTCCAGCACAACGCCGCCGGGCACCACCGCCAGAGGCTGGTCCCCCCGGGACCGCGGCGGTCCGGGTCCCCCGGTGAGCACGACGTCGTCGAGGCAGGGCCGATCGGCCGGACCCGGCTGCTGCAGGAGGTCGACGAGCTCGTGGCCGCCACCCTGGACGGCGCGGGCCCGGGCTACCGCCGCGGTGCCGGGCGCGGCTCGACCCGGCCGGCGGAGACCGGTGGGATCGGGTCCTGGACCGGGGCCAGCACCCGCTGATGTTCCGGGTCGGCGACCGGGCGGTCGTCGGCGTCGTGGAACTCGAGGTGCCCGTCCGGGGCGAGGTCGGTGTACCAGCCGAGCGCGTCGAGCTGGTCGTCGTCGAGATCGGCGACGAGCTCGCGCCGGGCCGCACCGACCTGGTACTCCGGCCAGCTCAGGTGCCCGTAGGCGTCGTGCAGGTCGGCCAGCAGCCCGGTGAACACCTGCTGCCAGCGCAGCGGCATCGACTGGGCCAGCGACCGGGGGACGACCAGGTAGTCCTCGCCCGCGGCACCCGGGGCCGGACGGTCGAGGTAGTCGCGCAGCGGGGTCGTGGAGGCGCGTCCGGTCGGATCGGGCATGCCGACATGATGGCCCAGCCGCCTCGGGCGGCCTCATCGGCACCGCCGCCTCGGGCGGCCTCATCGGCACCAGCCGTCCCGGGGGAGGGAGATCGACTCCGGCCTAGGCCGGGCTCGCCGTCGTCCCGGGGCGGGTGGCCAGGGGGACGAGCTCGTCGTACTCCCAGGGCACGGGCTGCACCCGGACCGGGTTGTCCTTGTTCGGGGCCTCCACCATCTGTCCGTTGCCCATGTAGAGCGTCACGTGGTGGATGGTCGACGGGTCGGACGGGTCGGTGGCGTAGAACAGCAGGTCACCGGCCTGCGCCTCCCGGACCGGCACGTGCGCGCCGGCGTTGTACTGGTCCTGCGAGACCCGGGGCAGGGTGAGGCCGGCGGCCTGGAACGCGCGCAGCATCAGCCCGGAGCAGTCGTAGGAGTCCGGCCCGGTCGCGCCCCAGACGTAGGGCTTGCCGACCTCCTTCAGCGCGAAGGAGATCGCCGTGCCGGCCGCGCCCGGGGGCAGCGCGCCGGTCGGTGCGGCGCCGCAGCCGGTCGGGTTCGCGACGTCGCCGACCTGCTCGACCAGGCTCGCGGCCAGGCTCTCCCACTTGGCGTAGGCGTCCGGGAAGGCCGAGCGCTGCACGATCTGCGCGGCGTTGGTGACCGGCATCCGTTCCCAGCCCGGGACCTCCATCAGACGGTCGAGGAAGATCTTCGTGCTGTACGCCGGGTCGGTGACCTGCGCCGGGGTGCCCCACCCCTGCGACGGCCGCTGCTGGAACAGTCCCAGCGAGTCGCGGTCCCCGTAGTCGATGTTGCGCAGGGTGGACTCCTGCATCGCGGTGGCCAGCGCGACCAGCCACGCCCGCGGCGGGGCCCCCATCCCCTTCGCGACACCGATGATCGCCTGCGCGTTGGCCCGCTGGTCCGGGCTCAGCGTCTCGATCGTGGTACCACCGCCCCCACCCTCGCCGACGGTGCCGATACCGGTGTCGCACGTCGTCGACCCGCGGGACTGGTTGCCCAGGTTCGGGCTGAAGGCCAGAAATCCGACGGTCAGGAACAGCACCAGCGCCACGCCGATCGCCACGATCGGCAGCAGCAGGCGCAGCGGCCGCAGGCCGCGGGTGAGTGGGGTGCTCATGCCCGGTCGTAGCGGGAGACCCGCCAGCCGGCGTCCGTGTCGACCACCAGGACGGAGAGCTTCAGTGCGTTGGTCGGCACCTCGACCTGCACGCTGCGCGGCGAGACCCGGGTCGGCTTCGGGGCGCCGGTGACGGCCGTGGCCGGGACGTTCGTCGGGTCGACGGCGGCCAGCACACCCAGGTACTCCTCGGTGGTGAAGGGGCGCATACCGGCCGTCCACCGCGCGTTCGTCGTGCCGGGCGGGTGGTTCACCCAGGCCGCGGTCCAGTTCCGGGCCGCGGCGAGTGCCTCCGGCGGGGCCGCGGACAGCGGCAGCGCCCGCGGGGTCAGCGGCGCGACCGGGGGCAGCGCGGTCGGCGTCGGGGTGGTGCTCGGCGCTGCGGAGGAACCGGAGGAGGGCTCCGCCGACACCGACGGCGGAGCGTCGCCGGCGAGCAGGCCCCCGCTCTGGGCCGACCCGCCGAGCTTGCCCCCGAGGTACACCGCGCCCGACGCGAGCAGGACCAGCACGACGAGCGAGACCACGAGGTTGACCGGGGACCGCAGCGGCCACTGCCAGATCGAGCGGTAGGCGCCTGCCCGGCCACGCGAGGACCTAATCGGCACGACGGCTCCAGGTCGAGCCGTCGGCGGTGCGCGCGGACCGCGGACGGTAGATCTTGTAGACCGGCACCCCGTCGACGAGCTCGGGGGCGACCGGCACCGGCTGCCCGGCCCGGCGCGGCGTCGTATCCGAGCGGCGGTAGATCGAGCGGTCGTCGACCTCGCCGGGGTCGGTGCGGCCCGGGAAGCCACCGGCACGCGCGGTCGGGCCGGCTCCGGCGGCGGGCAGTGCGCCGCGCCGCGGTTCGGCGATCACGCCACCTGCCGGCCTGCCCGCCTCCGGTGTCGACGCGGGCCGGCGACGCCAGGAGCGGGCACCGGGCCCGGCCGGGCCGGCGACGGTCTCGGCCTCCGGGCGGACCGCGTCCCGGTGCACGTCGCCCCCGGGCCCGCCGGAGCGCTCGGACCACCAGCGCGTCTGCCGGTCCGCGACGTCGCCGCCCGCGCCCCGCATCCGCTGCCACATCCGCGAGGTGGGCCCGTCCCCGGCACCGGGCACGATCCCGCCGAACTGCTCCCGGGTCAGCGACACCATCGACACCAGCCGCCGGAACGGGCGCGCCACGGCCCACAGCACGACCGTCACGACGCCGGTGACCAGCAGCGCCAGCCACAGGTCGATGTTCGCGCCGGGCCGGAACAGCGACACCACCAGGAGCGCGTGCAGCCCGGCCAGCGCGCCGACGACGAGCGTGTTCACGACCGCCGCGCCGCCGATCCGCAACAGCGCGGGGATCACCTCGGGTTTGAGCAGCGCGACCACCGCGATCGCCGGCGCAGTGATCACCATCAGCCGGATGATCAGCATCGCCACCAGCACCAGCACCTTGGACAGCAGCTGGAACAACGCGATGCAGACGGCCTCGATGGCGGCCAGCACGCCGGCCCCGATCCGGCTGCCGGACGCACCGGTGAAGTAGGTGTAGCGGTCACCCATCCGGTCCGCGAGCGCGGCGTAGTCGGCCTTCTTCTTCTCGGCCAGCTGGCTGTTGTCCTGGCGCTGGTCGACCTCGTCGATCGTGAACGCCTGCGCGCGCAGCAGGTCCCGCCCCATGTCCTGGGCCTGCGGGACGTCCGGGGACCCGAACGTGCCGCGCTGCCAGTTGCGGTAGACCACCTGGTCGACGAGCACGGTGGGCAACGTGTCCCGGGTGCCCAGACCGATCTGGCCGAGGAACCCCTCCTGCATCTGCGTGACACCGTCGAGCAGCAGGCCGTCCGCGGCCTTCGACCACTCCACCGGGGCCAGATAGGCGGCCGAGGCTATGAGCAGCGCGAACGCCCCCACCCCGGCCCGTTGCGCCTGGCGCGCGAGGTCGCCGCGCATGGCCAGCACCAGCAGGATGACCGCGAACGCGACCAGGGCGATGCCCACCCACGTGGTGAACACGGTGTCGTACATGGCCCGGGTGGCCGTCGAGATCACGTCGTCCAGCGGTGCGAAGACCTCGCCGCCGTCGGCGATCAGGTAGTGCGCCCAGTTCACCCCGCCGACGGTGAGCTTGGCCAGGTTGAACGTCTGGTTGCCCAGCCAGGTGTCGGTGGTGACCGAGGGGTTCAGCACGCCGGAGGCCGCGCAGCCGAGGTCGTAGTTGTGCCACACCAGTCCGGCGTAGCCGACCTCCTCGTAGACGCTGCCGGCCTCGCCGTGCAGCGCGCTCGGGCGGTCCAGCGACCCGACCAGCCCGGTACCCGGGCGGTCCGGCTCCGGGGCCTGCTTGCAGTCCAGCGGCTGGGCCATCGCCGGGGACCCGATCAGGATGCTGCCCCCGACCAGCGCGACGACGACCAACAGCGAGTACCCGCGCCGGCGGCGGTGGGGGTCCCCGACGTCGCCGCGGCGTGCACGACGGGCCTTGCGCAGACCGGCCCACACCGCGGCCGCGACGATCAGCAGCACCGGCCAGAGCCCGGCACCACCGGTCGGGTCGGCGGCCCCGATCACCGCCCGTCCTCGCCGGAGGGCGCCTGCGGATCGTCCGGCTCCGGCTCCGGCTCCGGCTCCGGCTCCGGCTCCGGCTCCGGCTCCGGCTCCGGCTCCGGCTCCGGCTCCGGGCCCGGTTCCGGGCCCGGTTCCTGAGCCTGGACCGGGTCGGCGAGGTCCTCGTGCCAACCCTCGTCGAGCTCGTCGAGCAGGTCGAGCTGCTCGTCGTCGAGAAGCTCGGCCTCGGCCGGGACCACCGACACCCCGCGGGCGCGCATCTGGTCGGAGCCGGCGAACACGTGGTCGCCCTCGCCGGGGCCGATCCGCAGCGACACCTCATCACCGTCGACGTCGGTCCAGCCCGCCTCCGGCCAGCCGGGCCCGACCGCCTGCGACACCGGCGGCGCCGACGGCAGCGGCGCGGGCTCGTCCGGCGCCTGGATCTCGGCGACGACCGGCGCGCCGGACGAGGAGATCCGGCTGGCGTCCGGGTTCGTGTCCAGGGCCTCGCGCACGTGCTCGACGTGCGGTGCCTCCAGGTCGATCCGGATCTTCTCCACGCCGCCGTGGCCGTCGGCGAAGATGAACTGGCGCGGTGTGTCGTCCGGGCGGTCGTCGTGGCGCGGGCGCGGCGAGAGCGTGCCGAGCATCTGCTCGTACCCGACGTCGGTCGGTACCCGCAGCAGCCGCAACGCCTCGGCCTGTGCCTCCTCGTCGTCGGTACGCCCGACGAACACGGCGTTGACCAGGGACGCGAAGCCCGACACCCGCAGCAGGTCGCCGGCCAGCTGGGACGCGAACAGCGCCCGGACGTTGAACTTGCGGGAGTCGCGGGCCAGCCGGTCGATCAGGACCTTGCCGGTGGGCACCTGGGACAGGAAGTGCGTCTCGTCCAGAGCGACGCCCTTGCGCAGGTTCCGGTCGGCGTCGTAGATCGTGCGCTGGGTCAGCCAGGACGCCAGGTTCAACAGTTCGACGCCGAGCGCCTCGTTGTCGGTCCACTCCTCGCGCGGGCTGCCCGGGCGCGGCAGGGACAGGCCCTGCATGGTCAGCACCGTGAGCCGGTAGTCGCGGTCGGCCTGCCACGGGTCGTCACGGGTCTCGTCCGGGAACAGCAGCGCGGCCTGCGGGAGCTCGCGGCGCTCGTCGAGGAAGTCGGCGACGACGCCGGCGTGGTCCTCGCCCTCGCGGGCGTGCCGGCGCAGCGTGTCGATCACCATGCCGGGGTGGCGGTCCGGCTGCCCGCCGACCTCGCGGACCGCGCGCAGCAGCACGATCCGGGTGTTGGGCTGCCGCGCGATCTCGTAGGGAAGCAGGCCGGAGAGCACGTCGAGCACCAGGCGTCGACGGGTGGCCGCGGCCAGAGACCGCTCCCGGCGCCAGGCCCGTTCCGGGTCCTCCTCGTCGGAGAAGTGGTCCGGACGCGGCTCGGCCACCACCCGGTACGGGTTGAGGATGCCGGGGTCGGCGCGCAGGAGGTTGATGTGGCGGGAGAACGGCGCCAGCTCCGGCAGCCGGGCCAGCTCGGACAGCGGCCCGGACGGGTCGAGCACCGTCCACCGTGCACCGGCGCGCAGCGTCTTGTAGACGATCAGCCCGGTCAGGAACGACTTGCCCGACCCCAGACCGCCGACGATCGCGGTCAGGCCGGACGCGCGGCGGACCTCCTGGGCCAGCCACGGGTCCCAGGCGACCGGGCGGCGGGTGGCCGTGCAGGTCTCGCCGAGCATGATGCCGCGGCGGTCGCCGACACTGGCCGTCGCCGCCGGCACCCCGGCCGCGGCCCAGGTGACGCTGCCGCGACGCCGGTAGGCGGTCGACGCGAGCGGCTCGCCCGGGATGAACTCGCGGGCGTAGCGGTACTGCGCCTCCGGGTGCTCGATCTGCACCTTCGGCCGGTACAGGTCGACGACCTGCTGGGCCCGCTGGGTGGCCTCGGCCTCGTCCCGGCCGCTGACCGCGATCCGCCACCAGCCGTAGAGACGCGTGTTGAGCTGGGTCAGCCCGCTGGTGAGCTCGTCCTCGACCTCGAGCACCCGGTCGGCCTGGCGCGCCAGCGACATCGGCGGGTCCAGGTCGTGGTCGTGGGTGTAGTGCCGGATCTGGCTGCGGACCTTGCCCATCTGGCGCTGCAGCTCGCCGGTCACGTCCTCCGGGCGGCGCACGTAGATCCGGGCCGACCACTCCACCGGGAACGGCAGCCGGTCCGAGTGCTGCATCCACGGGTCGTCGATCTCCGGGATGCGCAGGCCGTCCATCAGCCCGACCGAGAGCACCGCGACGTTGCGCGAGACGGCCTGGCTGCGCATCCGCCCGACCACCTGCACGGTCGGGGCGTAGGGCTCCTGGTGCAGGTCCACGCCCTCGGTGAACGCGGCCAGGTCCTCGCTCTCCCACCGGCTGACGCCGCGCGGCACCGACGACAGCCCGCGCGGGGCGGGCAGGCCGAGCGCGACCGAGCGGTGCATCAGCCAGGCCATGTCCTCGGAGCTGGCCGGTACCGCGTCCATGCCGGAGTTGGAGACCAGCACGTCCAGGTGGTTGATCTCGGACTCGACCGCGGCGAGCTCCGCCCGGACGGCCGAGGGCGCGATCCGGTCCAGCACCGGCGCCGCCTTCTCCACCCAGCGGTCGAGCATCCCGCGCCCGGAGACCTCGATGCCGAGGAAGACCTCCTTGTCCGACATCGACAGGCCCATCAGGTGGCGCTGCTCGCCCTCCAGGAACCCGTCCCAGCCCAGGGCGCCAGGCACGTCGGGCATCCGGCCGAGCGCGTTCTGGTCGAACGACTCCGCCCACATGTGCACCGGGTACGGCCGGGTCGTGACGCGCAGGTGCAGCCACCGTCCCTGCAGCTCGCCCATCTGCGCGGCGACCTGGCGGATCAGCATCTCGCGCTGCGAGTCGCTGCGGAAGCTCCATGCCTGCGCGGCGAGGCGGTACCAGGCCATGACCTGGCTCCCGGTACGGGTGACGTGCCCGTCGATGGACCGCAGCGCGATCGTCGGGGAGTAGGAGGACCCGCCCTCACCGGCCAGCGCCCGACCGCGACGACGGCCTTCAGCGACGGCCACGGGAACCCGCCTTCTGCCAGGAGTCCGGCCCGGCGGACGCCGCGGGTCGCGAGCCGATCCGCACCGGGGAGGCCTTCGGCGCGGTCGTGCCGGGCGGGGAGTCCGACCACGCGGCCTGGACCTGTCCCGGGCCCGTCGACGGCCCGACCTGCGGCGACGCCGACGTGCGCGACCCCGCGAGCTGGCCGCTGCGTCCGCGGCCACCGGCCGCACGCACCCGGACGTGGGCCGCGCGCACGGAGCCGCCGGCCGCCCGGCTCCGGGCGCGGGGTCCGGTCACCTCGGCCCAGAACTGGCCGACGACCTGCCCGAGCGGGCGCTCGTAGTCGATCTTCTTGCCGAGGAAGCGGGTGATCGCGACGGTGCCCACCAGCGCCCAGGCCACCGACAGGAAGTCCAGCCCGATACCGAGCCGGCGCTGCAGGAACATCAGGAACAACATCACCAGCAGGCCGACGCCGTAACTCACGTAGCGGGCACGCCAGGGGAACGTGGCCCGCGGTGGGCCCAGCCAGACCGCGTCGACGCGGTACACCTCGTCATCCGTGCGAACGAGCACGGCTCACCCGGTGAGGAGGTTGGCCATCGCCTGTCCGACGGCCGGGCCGCTACCGCTCACCGCGATGCCGAGCGCGATCAGCCCGACGATCAGGCCGACGCTGCGTCGCGCCACTCCGGCGTTGTCGCCCTTGCCACCGATCCAGAGCAGGATCACGGCGATCGCGAGAAGGATCAGCGGAACGATGTTGTTGGTGATCCAGCCCTGCAGGTTGCCGGTGCTGAGCTGTCCCTGAGCGAGCCACGACGTCGCGGCCTCGTACGAGGTCTTCACGGCTCCTCCTCCGAGCGGACCCCAGGTCCGCAGGCTCCCGCTTGCTGTTGCCGCTCGTGCCGGGTCCGAGTAGACCATGGCGACCAGTCGGATAGTAGTGGAGTGACCCGCCCGCCAGATGGGCGGACCACGCTACGCGACCGGGTGGACACGATCGGCGGAGCAGCTCCGACGCGGCCTGCGTCACACGTGACCCGCGCCCCACCTGCACCACTCGACTTTCCCGCCGAGGTCCGAACTGTCAGAGTCGGCCACTACTGTTCGGTAACAAGCACGACCCGGCCGTGAGCAGGTTCGGGCGCTCCGCGTCGGGGCGCACTACCCTTCTGGCCGATTGCCTCCGCGTACCCACCACGACGCGGAGAGAAGGTTCAAGGAGGCACGCATGGTGTGGCGACTGGTGATCGGTCTGGCTCTGACCGTGATCGCCCTGGCGATCTCGGGGCGGCGCGCCTTCTGGGTCTACTCGTTGATCAAATCCGGACAACCGGCGAACGACCGCACCGACGGCCTGGGCCAGCGCATCCGCACCCAGTTCGTGGAGGTCCTCGGGCAGAAGAAGCTGCTCCAGTGGTCGATCCCCGGCATGGCGCACCTGTTCACCATGTGGGCGTTCATCATCCTGCTCACGGTCTACATCGAGGCCTACGGCGCGCTGTTCGTGTCCGACTTCGCGATCCCGCTGATCGGCACCTGGCCGCCGCTCGGCTTCCTGCAGGACGCCATCGCCGTGCTGTGCCTGCTCTCGCTCGGCGTGTTCGCGATCATCCGCGTGCGCAACGCCCCGGAGCGCAAGCAGCGCGACTCGCGGTTCTACGGGTCGCACACCGGTGGCGCGTGGCTGATCCTCTTCCTGATCTTCAACGTGCTGTGGACGTTGTTCTTCTTCCGCGCCGCGTCGTCCGCGCTGGGGGTCTTCCCGTACAAGTCCGGCGCGTTCGTCTCGATCGGCCTGGGCAACCTGTTCACCGGCATGGAGCCGGAGACCCTCGAGGTCGTCGAGAGCATCGGGCTGCTGCTGCACATCGGCGTGATGCTCGGCTTCCTGGTGGTCGTGCTCTACAGCAAGCACCTGCACATCTTCACGGCGCCGATCAACGTCTCGGCCAAGCGCTTCCCGAAGGCGCTCGGCCCGCTGCCGGCGATGGAGTCGAACGGCGTCAAGATCGACTTCGAGGACCCGGGCGAGGACGACACGTTCGGCCGCGGCAAGATCGAGGACTTCACCTGGAAGGGCATGCTCGACTTCGCGACCTGCACCGAGTGCGGTCGCTGCCAGAGCCAGTGCCCGGCCTGGAACACCGGTAAGCCGCTCTCCCCGAAGCTGCTGATCATGGACCTGCGCGACCACATGAACGCGAAGGCCCCGTACATGATCGGCGGCAAGGACATGCCGGAGGAAGGCTCGATCGACTTCTCAGCCGGGCTCACCGCGCACCCGGGCCACGGCGTCCCGGAGTCGGGCTTCGAGCGCGTGCGCGGCTCGGGCGCCGACCAGGCGCTGCGCCCGCTCGTCGGGACGGCCGAGCAGGGCGGCGTCATCGACCCGGACGTCCTGTGGTCCTGCACCAGCTGCGGCGCCTGCGTCGAGCAGTGCCCGGTCGACATCGAGCACGTCGACCACATCGTCGACATGCGCCGCCATCAGGTGCTGATCGAGTCCGAGTTCCCGTCCGAGCTCGGCGTGCTGTTCAAGAACCTGGAGAACAAGGGCAACCCCTGGGGCCAGAACGCCAAGGACCGCCTGGAGTGGACCAAGGCGCTGGACTTCGAGGTCCCGGTCTTCGACGGGGAGCTCTCCGACGACACCGAGTACCTGTTCTGGATCGGCTGCGCCGGCGCGTTCGAGGACGGTCAGAAGAAGACGGTCCGGGCCACCGCGGAGCTGCTGCACCGGGCCGGCGTCAACTTCACGGTGCTCGGCCCGGAGGAGACCTGCACCGGTGACCCGGCGCGGCGTTCCGGCAACGAGTTCGTGTTCCAGATGCTGGCCCAGCAGAACGTCGAGGTCCTCAACGGCGTGTTCGAGGGTCGGCCGGCGGGCACCCGCAAGATCGTCACCACCTGCCCGCACTGCCTCAACACGCTGGGCAAGGAGTACCCGCAGCTCGACGGCCACTACGAGGTCGTGCACCACACGCAGCTGCTGAACAAGCTCGTCCGCGAGGGCAAGCTCGTCCCGGTCTCCGCACCGGCGGAGGAGAAGGGCGCACCGGTCACCTACCACGACCCGTGCTACCTGGGCCGGCACAACGAGATCTACGAGGAGCCCCGCGAGCTCGTCGGGGCCGTGGGCTCGACGCTCACCGAGATGCCGCGCCACGCCGAGCGCTCGATGTGCTGCGGCGCGGGTGGTGCCCGGATGTGGATGGAGGAGCGGATCGGTCAGCGGGTCAACGTGAACCGCACGACCGAGGCCATCGACACCCTCGACAAGGTTGCCGCCGCCGGTGGGGACGGGGCTTCCGCCCAGGGCACGATCGCGGTGGGCTGCCCGTTCTGCCGGACGATGATCTCCGACGGCCTGACCGAGCGTCAGGGCGAGGGGTCCGGCGAGAACGTCCAGGTCCAGGACGTCTCACAGATGCTGCTCGCGGCCGTCAAGCGCGGTGATCCGAGCACCAACGGCCACGGTTCGACCAACGGTGTGACCCCGTCGAAGGACGAGCCCGCCGAGAAGGCCCCGCAGGACGCCGACTCCACCGAGGGGGCCGACCGCTCGGCCCACAACGGTCCCCCGAACGACGAGGTCCCCGAGGACCGGCCCTCCGGAAACGGTGACTCGGCCGACGGCGCCGGAAGCTCCGGCAACGGCCGGTCCGAGGCCGACGACTCGACCGGGAAGAAGTCCGACACCACAGGCTGATCCCCCGGCAGGCACGCACGACGAGGGCCGGTCCACCGACGAGGTGGGCCGGCCCTCGTCGTCGACACACCCGGTGCGACGCCGCCCGGCCCGGGCGTCGACGCGGGAGGTCAGCAGGGTTGGAAGGCGGCGACCTGGTAGGTCGGGGAGGGCGCATCGGTGCGGGTCAGGACGACCCTGCCCAGCGGCGGGGCGGAGGTGCCCCAGACCGTCGCGCAGCCGTTCACGGTGACCGAGCCACCGGGCTCGACGGTCGGGTCGGCACCGCGGTCCGGCTCGGTCACGCGACCGGACCCGGCGGAGCGCCCGTGCAGCACCGCGACGGCCTGCTCGCAGGTCGGGGCGGCGGTGGCCTGCGTCAGTTGGGCCAGCGCGGCGTCGGTGACCAGGCGGCAGACCCGGCGCGCGTTGTTGCCCGCCACCCCGGAGTCGAGGGAGACCAACGCCAGCTGCGGCCGGTCCACGCCGAGCACCATCCGCATCTCGTTACCGGCCTGGGCGTCGACCTGCGCCTGCTGCTCGGTGATCTCGGCGGAGCGGAACTGGTACCCGATGCCGGAGACCACGAGCACCGCCACCCCGACGGCGAGCACCTTCCAGCGGGGGAGCAACAGGAGACCGGCGAGCACGACCCCGGCGCCGATCGCGAGGCCCCACGACCACGGGTTGTTGCTCGTCGCCCAGACCAGGGCCCCGACCAGCACCAGGCCGGCCGCGTGCGGCGCCCAGCCGAACAGCAACCGGTCCAGTCGCAGCAGGTAGAGCAGCACCAGGGTGCCGAAGCCGATCCCGACCGGGATGTACCAGCGCGACGGGTCGTCCAGGAACGGCAGCAACAGCAGCGCGGCCGCGACCAGGCCGAGCCCGACCGCGAGCTTCAGGTTGCGGGGCCGCAGCCTGCGTCGCCAGTCCGGCCCCGAGTCATCCGGCGGGCCCGCATCCGGGGTGCCTCCGCTCGACGAGCCCCCACCCGACGGGCCGACACTCGACGGGCCACCGACCGGGCCGGCGGAACCCGGGTCCCCGTCCGGGCCGGCCCCGGAGGCGCGGCGACGCCCGGTCGCCCACGGGTCCGCCACCGGACGTCGTTCCGGGGGTACCGCGGGCAGGTTCGGGGTCGGCTCGGGCGTGGGATCCATCGCCGGCCAGCGTAGCGCCGCGACCGGCCCGCCCGGGCCGTCACGAGAAGGCGTCCGCGCGCCGATCGGGCAGCGACGCTCAGGAGCGGCGGGTGTCGACCCGGTGGAAGTTCCGGAACGCCCGGGACGGGGTCGGGCCGCGCTGACCCTGGTACCGGGAGCCGACGCCGTCGCTGCCGTAGGGCTTCTCGGCCGGGCTGGAGAGCCGGAACAGGCACAGCTGGCCGATCTTCATCCCCGGCCAGAGCGTGATCGGCAGGTTGGCCACGTTCGAGAGCTCGAGCGTGATGTGCCCGGTGAAGCCCGGGTCGATGAACCCGGCGGTGGAGTGCGTGAGCAGGCCGAGGCGACCGAGGCTGGACTTGCCCTCCAGGCGGCCGGCCAGGTCGTCCGGCAGCCCGACCGACTCGAACGTCGACCCGAGCACGAACTCGCCCGGGTGCAGCACGAACGGGTCGTCACCCTGCGGCTCGACGGCCGTGGTCAGCTCGTCCTGCTGCTCGGCCGGGTCGATGTGGGTGTACCGGGAGTTCATGAACACGCGGAAGAAGCGGTCGAGCCGGATGTCGATGCTCGAGGGCTGGATCATCTCCGGATCCCAGGGGTCGAGCACCAGCCGCCCGGAGTCGATCTCCTTGCGCAGGTCGCCGTCGGACAGCAGCACCGGGTCGTACACCTCTTCCCGGACCGGAGGAGCTGGTCCAGCTCAGCCTAACGGCGACCCGGGCTCAGGCGTCGGTCGACTCCTCGGAGTCGACCGAGGAGGCCGTGACGTCGTCGGCTACGTCGGCGGCGGCCTCGTCCTCGGCCAGGTGCGGCGACCGGCAGAGGCCGAACATCCACGCCACGGCCTGCTCGGCGCGGGCCGCCTCCAGCCCGTCCGACGGGGCCGGGCGCCGACCGTGGTCGCCGTCCAGGATCTGGGCGACGGTCGGGGACACCGAGGAGCCGCCGATGCTGCGGATCGAGTCGCCGGGCTGGGGCACGTTCGGGCCGTCCACCAGCACCGCGACGGTGCCGAAGCCGGGTGCGTCGGTCACCAGGTCCGGGTCGTCGGAGACCAGCACGGTCGCGGCGGCGAGCAGGACCAGCAGGTCCGACAGCGCGGGCGCGGGTGTGACGACGACCCGCGGGTGACGGCCCAGCGAGAGCGCCGGCTCGTCCCGGGCCAGCTCGCCGGTGATCACGACCTCGATGTCGGGGTGCCGCTCGAGCAGCGTGGCGACGCCGGCCAGCGCGCTGTGCGACGACGGGCGGTCGAGCGCCACCAGCACCAGGCGCCGCATGTCGTCGCGCACCCGGCCCAGAGAGTCCGCACAGCGCACATCGTCCGGGCGGGGCAGGGAGTTGACGGTGTCGCCGACGGTGAGCACGTTCGGGCCCAGCGGGCTGCCCAGCGCGGCGCCGCTGGTCGTCAGGAACAGCGAGGCGAGCTGGCCGATCACCCGGCGGTGCGCCTCCTGCGGGAACGGGCAGAGCAGGTCGTCGGTGCCCATCCCGGCCTGCATGTGCACGACCGGGATCCGGCGCCAGAACGCGACGGTGGCCGCGATCTCGGCGGCCAGGCCGCCCCCGTGCACCAGCACCGCGGACGGGTCCTGGTCGACCATCAACCGGTCCAGGCGGGTCATCAGTGCGGCGGCGACGTCCGCGACGCCGGGTCCGGTGTCCAGCGGCAGCAGGACGGTGATGTCGGTCGGCACCCCGAACGCGTCGAAGGCCTCGTGCGCGCCCATCGGGTCCGCGCCGGTCGCGACGGTGATGGCGCGGATCCGGTCGGTGGCCGCGATCGCCGCGGCGACCGGGGCGAGCCGGGCGACCTCGGGACGACTCCCCGCCACGAGCAGCACGTCGTGCTCATGATCCAGGTCACCCGCCAACGGGTCGAACATCGACATCGGAATCCTTCCGGCCGGGGAGCTGACCGCCGATGAGGAGTCTGGATGCCCGAGCTCCCGCGCGTCGAGCACTTCTCGCCAGGTGGTCGCCATCATCCGACGTCCGGGCCCGGGTCCTTCGTCCGTCCGGAGCAGGGTGCTAGAGTCGAAGCACGCTCTGCGGATGTAGTTCAATGGTAGAACATCAGCTTCCCAAGCTGAATACGCGAGTTCGATTCTCGTCATCCGCTCGCTCACGAAGGCCCAGTTCACACGGTGTCCACACCGGAGCTGGGCCTTCGTCGTCGTAGGCGGCCACGCCGCCCACGGGGATCTTGCGTGCACATCCCGTGGCGCGCCGATCCCGATCAGCGGCCGATGACCTGCGGATTCCGTCACACTCGTGTGGACATCCACAACTCTGACTACGGGCGACCGCTCGTCCGACCGCTCACCCGCTCGGCTTGATCTTGAGCTGCGGGGGTCGCGCCCGACCCGGCGCCACTCGTCGTGCCGGGCGGCATCCGCCCGGCACGACGTCGAATCAGTACAGGCGCTCCGCGTAGGAGGGTCCGTAGTACTCCTCGAGCTCGGCCAGGGGCGTCTCCGGGCGGGTCAGCGCCTTGGCGATCTTCGCGACCGACGGCAGGGTGTCCGGCGGCCACTGCTCGTGCTGCCACAGCCCGGAGCGCAGGAACGCCTTCGGGCAGTGGAAGAAGACCTCGTCGACGGCGACCTCGCAGGCCAGGATCGGGCGGCGACCCTTGATCGCCATCTCGTCGAAGTAGGGGGCGTCGGCGAGCAGGCGGGCACGACCGTTGATCCGCAGGGTGTCGGTGCGGCCCGGGGTCAGGAACAGCAGGCCCACGTGCGGGTTGGACAGCACGTTGCGCCACCCGTCGACGCGGCGGTTGCCGGGCCGCTCCGGGATCGAGACCGTCCGGTCGTCGATGACGTGCAGGAAGCCGCGCGGGTCGCCCTTGGGGGAGACGTCGCAGGCGCCGTCGGCGTCGCTCGTCGCGAGCAGGCAGAACGGCGACGTCGCGAGCCACTCGCGGTGGATCGGGCCCAACCGCTGCCGGACCTTGTTCGCCGCCGCCGGTACCGGGGACCCGACCAGGTCCTCGAGCTGCTCCAGGCTGCGGATCTCGGTGTCGGTGCGCACGCCCCGACGCTAGGACCCACGGCGGCCGGTGGCGAGGAGATTGCCACGACACCCGTCGACGGGCCGCACGGCCGCCGGGTCAGCGGGGGACGGTGGTGCCCTGCGGGCCGCCGGACCGCGACAGCTTCTTGGCCAGGCAGTCGTCGGGAGCGAAGCCCTGCGCGTCGCACCAGGAGTTGGCCTCGACGGCGGTGGAGAACGGCTGCGTGACGACGACCACCCAGTAGTCGTCGCCCTTGAACGCCGGCCAGTCGCCCGACCACAGCAGCGCAGCTCCCGGGTACCGGGCGGCGAGACCCTCGTAGTGGTCCAGGATGCGGTCGGCGTCGTAGGTGACGCCACCGTCGACCGTGCCGGGACGCTTGGACGACAGCTGCGGCACCCACCATCCGGTCAAGCCCTGCACCACGGGCCGGTCGAGAGCGGCCAGGTCGGTGAGCCGGTCGGTGGCCGGGACGACCGTCGGGACGGACGCGGCCGGGGACGCGGCCCCCGCCGGCGCGGTGGTCAGGAACGGCGACGCCGACGCGGACGCCTGCGCGACGGGCTCACCGAAGAGCACGACGGGCCGCAGGACCACAACCGCCACCACGACGAGCACGGCCACCAGGACGACCGCACCGACGGACGCGAGGACCCAGAGGGTGGACGAGCGGGCGGGGCCGGAGTGCGGTCCCGGGGACCACGCCGGGCCCCCGGTCGGGGTCGGGGACCACGCTCGGCCTCCGGCCGGGGCCGGGGGCCAGGTCGGGCCGTCAGCCTGCACCTGCAGGGACGAGGTGTGGACCGGCTGCGGCCGGGCGTCGTGCCAGGTCGGCCCGGCGGGGTGGACCGGCCCGGCGGGATGGATCGGAGGCTGTGACGCGCGGTGCCGCGCCTGTCCCGCGACCAGGGCCGGTGGACGCGACGGGGCCTGGCGCGGTCGCGGCACGACGGACGTGGCGGCATACAGGTCTGCACCACATCCGGGGCAGTGATGCGCCCGGGGAGGCAGTTCCGCGCCGCACCGGCACCGCTCGACCATCACGACCACTCCCGACCAGCCGAGGCCGGGTTGCTCCCGGCCGTTCTCCCTGGTCATCGGGCGCGACAGGATGTCGTTATCGGTCGGAGCCGGGTGGACGCCCGAGTTCATCTGTTTCTAGGATGGGCCATCACGACGTAGGAGCGCGTCCGAATGCCGTATCGCCCGACACCGACCGGGCGGTGAACCGGCAGCGTGATCACCGTTCCGGGACCGGATGGCGTCCCTGACACACCGTACGGTCCCACGACGCCGATCATGCCCACGACCGTTCCGTTCACGATCGGGAACAGATCGGCGCCGGACGGAACCGATGCACCGCCTGCGCGGTCCAACCCGCATGTCCGTCAACACGATCCTCGCCCGCCAGGCCGGGGTGATCTCGCGCGAGCAGGCACTCGACGCGGGTATGACCCCCGGTGCCATCGCCCACCGGATCCGGACCGGTGCCTGGCGGCCTCTGCACCCGCGGGTGTACCTCGCGGCCGGGCACCTGCTCGGCGACGAGGCGAAGGTCCGGTCCGCGCTGCTGTGGGCCGGGCCCGACGCCGTCCTGTCCGGGGTGGCGGCCGCCTGGTGGTGGGGGTTGGTGGAGCGCCCGCCGTCGACGGTCGGGGTCACCGTGCCGCGTCACCGGCGCCCGCGGGCGCACCCCGGGGTGTCGGTACGCAGGCGGACGCTCGCCGCCGACGACAGCGCCGTTCGCCGAGGGCTGGCGGTCACGGCCCTGCCGCTCACGGGTCCTCGAGGCGGCGGTCGAGCTCGGAGCACCGGGGAGCCTGCTGCTCGACCGCGCGTTGCAGCGCCGGGTCCGGTTCCCCGCGGTCTACGCCGCGCACTGCCGCACGCTCGGCCGGCGCGGCTCCGCCGACGCCGGTCGGATGCTGGTCGCCGCGGCCGACCGTTCCGCCTCGGTGGCCGAACGCCTGCTCGTCGGCATGCTGCGCGGTGCCGGGATCGCGGGGTGGGAGTGCGCCTTCCCGGCCGACGGTTATCTGGTCGACGTCGCTTTTCCCGCCGCGGGCGTCGCCATCGAGGTGGACGGCTGGGCGTGGCACATGGACGCCGGGCGCGCCGCTGCGGACAAGCGCCGCCAGAACGTGCTGGTCCGCCGCGGCTGGACGGTCCTGCGCTACACCTGGCACGACCTGCGGGGACGGCCGCGGGTGGTGCTCGCGGAGATCGGGCACGCCGTGCGGCCCGATGCGGGCACCCGAGCCGGCTGATCACCGTTGCGGGACGCGGAGACGTCTGTGGCACCGAGTCCGGTCCCGGGCCGGCGATCATGCTCCCCGGGTGGTCACCGACCCGTCCGCCGAGAGGCGTCGGTAGAGCTGCAGGTGCGACAGGGCGGCGGCGTCCCAGGTGTGACGGGCGGCGAGGGCCCGGCCGGCGACGCGGCGGGTGGGGTCCGGGCCGTCGTGCAGCACCGCGGACAGCGCGGCGGCGAGCTCGGGCACCGTCCCGGCGAACGTGGCCGCGCCGTCGAACGTCCGGCGCAGCACCGGCAGGTCCGAGGCCACCAGGGGCACGCCTGCCGCCAGGGCCTCCATCGCGGCCAGGCCGAAGCCCTCCTTCACCGACGGGAACGCGAACACCTCCGCGGCGGCGACCAGTGCCGGCAGCTCCGGGTCCGGCACCGGGCCGAGGACGACCGGCTCGACCCCGAGCTCGCCGGCACGGGCCTGCCAGGCGGCGCGGTAGTCCCGGTAGTCGAACACGGTCTCGCCGCCGCCGATCACGAGCCGCACCCCAGGGTGCGAGCCCTGCAGCAGGGCGAATGCCTCGAGCAGCTCCACCGATCCCTTGCGCGGCTCGATCCCACCGACGGCCAGCACGTAGCGGCCGAGGCGGGCGGTCCATGCCGCGCGCGCCGGGGCGGCGTCCGGACCGGCCGCGGCGGCGAACCGGGCAGCGTCCACCCCGTTCGGGATGACGGTCGCGGTGATGCCCCAGCCCTCGCGCAGCTCCGCGGCGACCGGTTCGGACACGCAGACATGCGCGACCGGGTCCCGGATCGCCCGCTCGTGGCAGGCGATGAGCTGCGCGGTGGAGAACTCGTCGATGTGGTGCACCGTGCGGATCGGGCGCCCGGCCGCGTTGGCGCTGATGCAGTCCTGGGCGTGCACGACGTCGAACCCGTCGCGCTCCGGCACCAGTGCCGCCGCGAGGGTGCTGATCGAACGCAGGATCCGCGGGCCGAGCTCCTCCCCGTCGATCTCCGGCAGCGGGACGACGCGCACCCGCAGGTCCGGGTCGACGTCCCGGAAGAAGGCGCTGTCGCCGCCGCGGCCGAGCGAGAACACCGTGACGTCCTGGCCCCGCCGCGCGAGGGCCTCGGCCAGCGCCAGCGTGTGCACCACCCCTCCGCGCGGCTTCGTCGAGTAGGTCAGCAGCGCGATCCGCAGGGCCTCGTCCGCTCCCACCGCCACCTCCGGGTCCCGGATCGTCGACCGACCCGCCCAGTGCACCGCGTGCCCGTGTCCCGCAGATGACGACCGGACCACCCGGTTGTTACGTCGGCGGGCTCCGCTGGGAGGAGGCTGCGCTCAGCCCAGGAGCGGGAACGAGCCGGCAGCGGCACCGAACGCCGCGCGGGCGGTGTCGTCGAGGGGCTCGCGACCGGACGCGGCGAGCAACAGCGCCGTCGCGTCCCGCCCGCTCGTCGCCTCGCGGGTGGGCGGGGGCAGCAGCGCGGCCACCGAGTCCCGGCAGACCTCCAGCGCGGAACCGGCCGGGGCGGGGCGCCCCGGCAGCTCGACCGTGACGTCCAGGTGGTGCACCGCGACCTCGAGCACCCACGTCGCGACGAAGTCCCCGACGTCGAGCACGTGGCCCTGGAACTGCAGCGCGTAGGGCTCATCGAGCTGCCGGGTGATCCGCCGCAGCGCCGCGACCGTGGGCGCCATGTGCTCGAGCAGCGCGGTCGGACGGGCGTAGGCGCTGCTCAGGGCGCGGGCGAACCGGACGTGCTCGAACTCCGGGTGCTCCGAGCCGGGCAGCGGCGCGCGCCAGTACGACGCGTGATCGGTGTCCGGCGCGGCGTCGGTGCGCATCGGGAAGCCGCACAGCATCTCCTGCAGCCCGAGGTGCAGGTGCGCGAGGACGTCGGCGACGACCCAGCCGCGGCACCGGCTGCGGGCGTGCAGGTCGTCGTCGTCGAACGTGGCCAGGAGGGCCTGCAGCCTGGCGAGCTGGTCGTCGAACGCCGTGCAGGCCCGGGCGAGCGGGTACCCCATCAGGACACCTGCGCCGCTGCCAGCAGGTCCGCCCCGCGGCGCGAGGCCGGCTGCTCCCCGGCGGCCGCCATCTCCCCGGCGACTCCGGCCATTACGGCGTTCACCGGGGTCGCGACGCCGTGCGCCGAGCCGAGGGCGACGATCTCGCCGTTGAGGTACTCGGCCTCGATCGAACCGGTGCCCCGGCGCAGGCTCTGCCAGGACGAGCCGCCGCCCCGCTCCCGCCCGCCGACCGGCCGTTGGGTGATCAGCCCGTCGCGGCGGACCCGGTCGTCGTCGCCGGTCCGGGCCGTGATCCCGGCGGCGGCGAGTACCCGCTCGCCCTCGTCGGTGACGGCGGCGAGCAGATCGGCGACGGCGGGGTCGTCCCGACCGCACGCAGCCTCGACGGCGTTGCCCAGGTTCGTCAGCAGCTTGCCGTACTTGCCGTCCATGACGGCCGGGTCGGGCTTCGAGGAGAACCCGGCGGCGGTCAGGTCCGCGGCGATCGCGCCGCTGACGTCGTCGGTTCCGGTGGGGTAGGTGCCGACGTCGAGCACGCCCGGGACCGGGGCCGACGACGCGATCACCACCCCGGGCTCGTAGTGCTCGGCCGGGAGGATCACCAGCACCGCCTGCACCCGGGCGAACCGGGCGGCGGCCATCCGCTCGTTGGCCACGCCGTTCTGCGCGCACGCGACGACGACGTCCGGGACGTGCGCCGCGAGGGCGTCCAGGATCGGCTCGGTGTCCTGGGTCTTGGTCGCCAGCAGCGCGACGTCGCCGGGACGCCAGTCGAGTTCGTCGACCGACGCGACGGCCGGGATCGCGAGCGTGCGCGAACCGTCGGGGTCGTCGAGGCGCAGCCCGCGCCGGCGGATCACGTCCAGGTGCCGACCCCGCGCGACGAGGACGACGTCGCGCCCTGCCTCGGCCAGGCGGGCCCCGATCGTGCCACCCACCGCGCCCGCACCGATCACCACGTACCGCATGCCGGCCACCCTGGCACGGGACACCGACAGCGGCCCCGAGACGTTGTCGTCAGGCTGACGAGCTCTCGTCGTGGCGCCGGATGACCGTCTTCGGGGCCCGGCCGCGCCAGGCGTCCTCGATCAGCTCGGCCAGCTGGTCGGGGCCGATCCGCGTCAGGTCGATGAGAATCGATCCGTACCCGTCGTAGTGCGGCGTGGTGTAGAACGCCGGGTTACCGGAGGCCAGCAGCGCCTCCTTCTCCTCCAACGGGCAGGTGAGCATCAGCCCGCCCTCCGCCTCGGTGCGCAGCCGGGCGAACCCCTTGCCCCGCACCTTCAGCGCCGGGGTGCGGTAGGACGTCGACTCCTCGACCTCCGGCAGCGCGCACCCGATCCGTACGACGTCGTCCCAGCTCGGCATGGACCCATCCTGGCCGGGTCGCGGACCGGCGTCGTGGACGAAACGGAGCTGCGTCAGTCGGACAGGTGCTCGGCCAGGAACTCGTCGACGGCCGCCCTGCCCGCCTCGACGTGCTCGGGCTCCTTCCACCTCTCGACCAGCCTCGCGCCCGGCGCGAGCTCGGCGAGCCGGCGCGACACCGGCTCCGGGTGGAACCGGTCGCCGCCCATCAGCACCAGCCACGGTGTCGTGATCCGGGCCAGCGCCTCGTCCGGGACGCTGAACAGCATCCCGCCGCCGTCGTACATGTTCGCGCGGAACTCGGTCCAGTCCGCCTCGGGGACGTCCGCGTGGTTCTCGCGCTGCGTCTGCGCCCACTGGTCGAACATCTCGTGGAAGCGTTCCTGGTTCTCGTGCCGGCCGATCGGCTGCAGCGTGACCGCGGCCCGGACCCGCTGCGGCGCGGTGGCCAGCAGGCTCGCAGTGAAGGAGCCGCCGATGCACATCCCGAGCACCGCGAACTCGCCGACGTCGAGGTGGTCGAGCAGCGCGAGCTGGTCGGTGGTGTAGGTGGGCCAGCCGTCCGTGCCGTGGATGTCGGCGACGGACCCGCCTGCGTTGCGCTGGTCCATCGCGATGACGCGGTAGCGGTCGGAGAGGTGCTCGATCGGGTTCCAGGGTGCTTGCTCCCAGAAGTCGATCGCGGAGCGCATCCCGCCCGGCGCGATCAACAGGACCGGGGAGCCGGACCCCTGCTCCTCGTAGCGGATCGTGACACCGGGGCGTTCGAACGTCGGCACCCGGGCGACGCTACCGCGCTCAGGTCACCCGGGCCGGGGTGCGCCGTTCGCTTCTGCGACGCGCCAGGATCGACACGCCGTACACCGCCAGCAGCAGCCCGAGGATCATCGGCACGTACCAGCCGTCGCGGATCGTGTCGCCGAGCAGCGCGATGCCGACGATGCCCGGCACCACCACCTCGGTGACCATGAACAGCGCGGTCACGGTGGACACGTCGCCCAGGCGCAGCGCGCGGGCGTAGTTGTAGAGCCCGGTGGCCCACATGCCGATCAGCACGTAGACCAGTGGCTCGGTGAGCAGCCCGACCAGGACGTTCTCGCCGGCCACGTGCATCGCCCGGACCGCGACCGCGCCACCGCCCAGGCCGAGACCGGCCACGATCGCCGACGGCCAGGGGCGGCTCACCCGGCGCAGTCCCACCGAGACCAGCAGCAGCACGACCAGCGCACCGACCAGGATCAGCACCGTCGACGAGTCACCGACCCGTGGCGCCACCCGGTCCTCGCCTGCGCTGCTGGCCACCAGGACCAGCCCGAGAATGCTCGCGCAGATCGCCAGCCGGTGCACCGGGCGCAGCCACTCGTTCTTGTAGTACCGGGCGTAGAGCGCCGTCATCGCGATGGACCCGGCGAGCGTGGCCTGCACGGCGAAGATCGGGAGGTATCCCAGCGCGAGGACCGTGCAGGTCCAGGCCAGGGCGTCCATGCCGAGGCCGGCGAGGAAGCGCGGACGGGCCAGGATCGCGCTGGTGCGCCGGACCTGACCGGCCGCGTCGGCCTGCAGGAGCGCGGCGACGCTGTTGAAGACCATCGCGACCAGCGCGAAGGCCATCCCGATCAGCACCGGCAGGTCCTACCGGCGGGGAGATCGGGCGTCGTCGCGCTGTGCACGACGCCGATTCTCGCCGATCGGTTCAGACGCCGGCCGGGCGGGCGGGCTGCGCGGGCCCGGACTGCGCGGGGACCCACGCGCCCATCGGCGGGACCGGTATCTGCGGGCTGATCTCGAAGAAGCCGCTCATCAGGCCGACGCTCGGCTTCTCGCCGCGCTCGGCGGCGGTCCGCCACGGGCTCTCGGCGGTGAGCCCGCTGCGCCGGTCGAGCAGCGCCCGGCGCGGCCGCTCGGTCACGGCGAGCACGACCAGGGTCGTCGCGACCCCCACGAACAGCGGTCCCCCGACCACCAGCACGGGCCACCCGAACGCCAGATACGCGACGAGCAACGCACCTGCCGCCATCCCGATGACCACCCCTGCCAACCGCGCCACCGCGGACCCCCTTCTTCCCAGCTCAGAGCACGAGTTTTACCACGTGTAGCAGGCCGGACACGGCCTACTTCACCCCGACGTGGTCACACCGTTGCCCGATCGAGAGACAGGGCCGGGCCGGCGTGGGGGCTCCCGGTCCACGCCGGCCCGGCGGCTCGCATCATTCCGGCCGGTGGACCCGACCGAG
>NZ_JADQDD010000065.1 GCF_019263595.1 Pseudonocardia sp. KRD291
TCGAGCCAGGTGTCGACGGGTGCGGAGTCGCCCGGCTCGCACTCGACCCGCCCGGTCATCCGGGTCGCGCCGAGCTCGGCCAGACGCTCGTCGAGGCGCCGGCCGTGTCCGCAGAAGTCGTCGTAGCCGGGGTCGCCGAAGGCCAGCACCGCGAACCGGGTCTCCGGCAGCGGCGGGGCGTCGGGGCCCTCGATCGCGGACCAGAACGCGGCGCCGTTGTCCGGGGCGTCGCCGTCGCCGAACGTGCTGGTCACCGCGAGCAGGGTCGGTACCGACGGCAGCCGGGCCGGGTCGAGGTCGTCCATCCCGACCAGCTCGACCGCGTGCCCGGCATCGCGCAGCCGCGCGGCGACCTCGTGGGCGTGCTCCTCGGCGTTGCCGGTCTGCGAGGCCCAGGCCAGGACGACCTGCTCGGCAACGGACGCGTCGGCCACCGCCGCGTCGGCCACCGCCGTGGCGCCGCCCGCGTGGCTCGCCCGCCCGGCGAGCATGCCGTCCACCCAGGCGCGGTGCGCGGGCGCGAACGGGGCGCCCGGCGGGAGCACCGACACGCCGGGGGTGGCGTCGGCGCCCAGTGACCAGAGGAAGCCGCGCAGGTAGCCGGCCTCGGTGTCGCTGAAGGCCGGCGGCCCCAGTGATCCGCCCAGCCCGAGCGCCGCCGCCAGCGGGCTCCCGCTCGCGGCCGGCGCGGGTGCGTCGGGTGCGTCGGGTGTTTCGGGCGCCGCGCCCACCCGGGTGAGCGTCACCGCGCAGATCTTGAACTCGGGCTGGAACGACGCCGGGTCGACCGCGTCGTTGGTCACCGCGTTGATCGCCAGGTACTCGCCGAACGCGTCGTTCCAGTGGAACGGGGCGAAGCAGCTCCCGGGCTGCACCCGGTCGGTCACCGAGGCCGGAAGCACCGCCCGGCCGCGGCGGGAGGCGACCTCGACCCGGTCGCCCTCGGCGATCCCGAGCCGCCGCGCGTCGTCCGGGTGGATCTCCACGAACGGCCCCGGGTGCAGTTTCGCCAGCTTGGCGACCTTGCCGGTCTTGGTCAGGGTGTGCCAGTGGTGCTGCAGCCGCCCGGTGTTGAGCACGAACGGGTAGCCCTCGTCGGGCATCTCGGCGGCCGGCATGTGCGGGCGCGCGAAGAACACGGCCCGCCCGCTCGGTGTCGCGAACGTCGGCCCGTCGGGGCCGGCGTAGCGGATCGGGTTGCGGCCGTCGGCGCTGTCGTCGCCGGGCGCGGTCGGCCACTGCACCGGCGTCTCGCGCAGCCGCGCGTAGCTGGCGCCGCGCAGGTCGTAGCCGGTGGCGGGGTTGGCGAAGCCGCGGATCTCGTCGAAGACCTCCTCCGCGCAGGTGTAGGTGAACGCGTCGGCGTAGCCCATCTCGCAGGCGACCCGGGCGATGATCTGCCAGTCCGGCAGCGCCTCACCGACCGGGTCGACGGCCTGCTCGGTCAGCGTCAGCGTGCGCTCGGAGCTGATCGTGACCTGGGTGGACTCGGCCCACAGCGCGGCGGGGAGCAGGACGTCGGCGTAGGCGGTGGTCTCGGTGTCGGTGAACGCGTCCTGGACGATCACCAGCTCGCAGGCCTCGAGCCCGTCCAGGACGGTGCGGCGGTTCGCGACCGAGGCGACCGGGTTCGTGCAGATGATCCAGCAGGCCTTGATCTCGCCGCCGGCCATCCGCTCGAACATGTCCACGGTCCCGGTGCCGACCTCGGTGGACAGCCGGCCCTCCGGCAGGTCCCAGGCCCGCTCGACGAACGCGCGGTCGTCGGCGTCGAGCACCGAGCGCTGCCCGGGCAGGCCGGGACCCATGTAGCCCATCTCGCGCCCGCCCATGGCGTTCGGCTGCCCGGTCAGGGAGAACGGGCCGCTGCCGGTGCGGCAGATCGTGCCGGTGGCCAGGTGCAGGTTGCAGATCGCGTTGGTGTTCCAGGTGCCGTGCGTGCTCTGGTTGAGCCCCATCGTCCAGCAGGTCGTGAACTCGCCCGCGGTGCCGATCCACTCCGCGGCCCGGCGCAGGTCGTCCTCGGCCAGCCCGGTCAGGTCGGCGACCGTGGACGGCGGGTAGTCGGCGAGGAACTCCGGCATCGCGTCCCAGCCGTCGGTGTGCGCGGCGACGAACTCGGCGTCGACGTGCCCGTTCTGCACCACCAGGGCGAGCAGCCCGTTGAGCAGGGCGAGGTCGGTGCCGGGCCGGATCGGCAGGTACAGGTCGGCCTTCTCGGCGGTCGCGGTGCGCCGCGGGTCGACGACGATCAGCTTCGCGCCCGCCCTGACCCGCTGCATCATCCGCAGGAACAGGATCGGGTGGCAGTCGGCCATGTTCGAGCCGATCACCAGGAACACGTCGGCGTGGTCGAGGTCGTCGTAGGAGCCGGGCGGGCCGTCCGCGCCGAGCGACTGCTTGTAGCCGGTGCCGGCACCGGCCATGCACAGCCGTGAGTTGGACTCGATCCCGTTCGTCCCGACGAAGCCCTTGGCCAGCTTGTTCGCCAGGTACTGGGCCTCCAGCGACATCTGCCCGGACACGTAGAACGCCAGCGCGTCCGGCCCGTGGGTGTCCACGACCGCGCGCAGCCGGTGCGCGGTCTCGGTGATCGTCTCGTCGACACGTCGGGGCTCCGGCTCGGCGCCGCGCTCGCGGCGGACGTGCGCGGTCTCCATCCGCCCGCCCGCGGCGAGCATGTCGGCGCTGGTCGCGCCCTTGGTGCAGAGCCGGCCGCGGTTGGCCGGGTGCTCCCGGTCGCCGGAGGCGCGCAGGACCGAACGGGTGCCGGTGCCGGGATCGGTGCCGATCTCCAGCACCATGCCGCAGCCCACTCCGCAGTACGAGCAGGCCGTCTTCACGGTCGTGCGATCCATGGGGTCGATGCAACGGGACCGGTGTTTCCGCCACGTGACGCGGCGGTCACCGGGCCCGGTCGGGCTCATCACATCGCCCGATGACGGCGGTGAGCCCGCGCCGGGCACCGGTCGGGTCACGGGGGGCCTGTCGGCGGGTTCACCGCCCGTCCCGGCGTGGTTCGATGTCGGACGTGTCGACGCCCCCGCTGACGACGAGCCTGTGGAACCTGAGCACGACGGTGGTCGGAGCCGCGGTCCGGATCGGCCAGCAGGTCCCGGCTCTGCTCGCGGAGGCGCCGCGCGCCGTCGAGGCGCTGCCCGACGTGCTCGCCGAGCTGGCCTCGCTGCCGCGGCGGGTGGCCGGGGTGAACGCCGCGCTCGCCGGGCTGGGCCCGGCGCTCGCCGACGTGCTGGGCCGCGTCACCGCACTGGCCGACGACGCCGAGGTGGTGGACCGGGTCGACCGGCTCACCACCGCCGTGATCGAGCTGGCCGGAGCCGCCGGCCCGCTGACGGAGCTGGCCGGGGCCCGCGAGGACATCGCGCGGCTGGCCGACGCCGTCGAGCCGCTGACCGAGCTCGCCCGCGCCCGGGAGGACATCGCCACCCTGGCCGGGGCGGTGCCGCCGTTGCAGGAGCTGGCCCGCGCCCGGTCCGACATCGCCGAGCTGGCGGGTGCGGTGAAGCCGCTCGCCGAGCTGGCCGGTGCCGTGCAGCCGCTCACCGAGCTGGCCGGGGCCCGCGCGCACCTGGCCGAGCTGGCCGGTGCCGTCGAGCCGCTGCGCGAGCTGGCCGGGGCGCGCGGGGACATCGCCGCGCTCGCAGGTGCGGTCGCCCCGGACGGGCCGGTGCCGCGGATCGCTGCGGCGGTCGACGACCCGACGGGCGCACCGGCCGTCGGGGCGGAGTCCCCGCGCCTGGTGACCCTCGACGTCAGCCTGGCCCGGGCGGCCGACCAGCTCGCGACCGTCGCCCCGGACCTGCGTTCGGTCGCGGCCCGGATCGACGCGCTGGACCGCCAGATCGGCGTCCTCGCCGACGCCCTCGCGCCGTTGCAGGGCACGACCGAGCGGATCGGCCGTATCGTCGACCGTTTCCCGGACCGGTCCCGCAGGGGCCTGACCACCTGATCTTCGCGGAGCGGCCGGCGTGCCCGGACCGACCGCCGCAGGTCACGCGCATGACCGACCCGGCCGGGGGTAACCCGACGCGGTGAGCACGCACCGGACGACGCCCGCCACACCGATCCCGTACAGCGACGACGTCGAGCAGACCCAGCCCGACGAGGCCGAGCACATCGCGCGCTGCATCGACGCGATGCACCGCACCAACGAGATGACGTTCGACCAGCACCGCCACGGCTACCGGGCCACCCACGCCAAGAGCCACGGCATCCTGCGCGGGACGCTCGAGATCCACGACGACCTGCCGCCCGAGCTGGCCCAGGGCCTGTTCGCGACACCCGGCACGCATCCCGTCGTGGTGCGGATCGCCACCGAGACCGGCCAGCTCGACGACGACCGGGCCGCCAACGCACGCGGTTTCGCGCTGAAGATCCTCGACGTGCCCGGCGAGAAGATGCACCCGCGTGCACCCGACATCCCGGTGCAGGACTTCCTGTTCAACACTCTGCCGGTACTGCCGCCGGGGACCGCGAAGAAGTTCATGGAGCTCGCCGAGATCCGGGAGCGGTACTTCCACGACCTGACCGGAATGGATGAGGCCGTCGGGCAACGCGACGACGCCGAGGAGCTGACCGCGTTCGGGCGCCTGGCGAACATCCATCCGCTGGCGCACGCCTACTACACCCAGGCCGCGTTCCGGTACGGCGACCACGTCGCCAAGCTCGCGGTGTACCCCGGCACAGCGGAGCAGGAGGCCCTGTCCGAGCGCTCGGTCACCGACGCCGACCCGGACCACGTCCTGCGTGACCTGCTGGCGAGCTGGGCGACCGACCGGGAGACCGTGTTCGACGTCCGGGTACAGCTGCGCACGAACGCCGACACGATGCCGGTCGAGGACGCGGCCGTGTACTGGCCGGAGGACGAGAGCCCGTACCGCAGCGTCGCCACGGTCCGGCTGCCCCCTCAGGACGCCTACTCCCCGGCCCGGCGGGTGTTCGCCGACGACCGGCTGGCGTTCCGGCCGTGGAACGGGCTGCCCGCGCACCGGCCGCTCGGGTCTATCAACCGGCTGCGCCGCCGCGCCTACGAGGTGATGGGGCAGCAGCGTTTCACGCTCAACGCGACCACCGGCACCGAGATGACGGCGGTCGACGAGCTGCCGGAGTAGACGGCCGTACAGATGGACGGACGTATGAGAAGGCCCCGCCGGAACCGGCGGGGCCTTCTCGTCACGGATGGGGGGTCAGACGGGCTTCGCCCACCACAGCTCCCACGCGATCCCGTCCGGGTCGAAGACCGAGACGAACTCGGCGTAGCCGGCGTCGCGTACGGGGGAGTGCTCGACGCCCAGCTCGTCGAAGCGGGCCGCCCACGCGTCGAGATCGGCCCGGTCTGAGACGTGCATCGCGATGTGGTCCAGACCCGTGCGCGACGGGTCGAAAAGGTCCCCCGACCGCAAGTGCGGCTCGTGGATCCCGAGCACGAACCCGCTGTCCGGATGCTTCATCAGCTGCCGCGGGTGGCCCGCCTCGGGCGGACCCTCCTTGGGCTCACCGGAGCGCTCGAAGCCGAGTGCCCGCTCGTAGAAGGAGATGCTCGTCGTCATGTCGCGCACGACGATCGCCACGTGCGCGACGGCCGAGAAGCTCACCATCACTGGATCCAGATCGTCTTCGCGTTGACGAACGACTGCGGTCCGAAGTCGGCCAGCTCGCGGCCGTAGCCGGAGTTCTTCGCCCCGCCGAAGGGCACCTCGGCCGTCGACTCGGTGAACTTGTTGATGTACATCATCCCGGTCTCGACCTCGTTGACGAAGCGCTCCTTCTCCGCGTCGTCGGTGGTCCACGCGCTGCCGCCGAGGCCGAACGGGGAGTCGTTCGCGATCCGGATCGCGTCGTCGACACCGGTGGCGCGGAAGATCATCGCGACCGGGCCGAACAGCTCCTCGCGGTAGGCGGGGGCGCTCTCCGGGATGTCGGTCAGCACCGACGGCGGGTAGTAGTAACCCGGCCCGCCGAGCGGCTCGCCGCCGGTGAGCAGCCGGGCGCCCGCCGCGACGCTGTCCCGGACCTGCTGGTCGAGGTCCTCGACGCCCTGGGCCTGCGACATCGGGCCGACGTCGGTGCCGTCGTCCATCGGGTCGCCGACCGTCAGCGCCTCCATCTTCGCGACCATCTTCTCGGTGAACGCGTCGGCGACGTCGGCGTGCACGATGAAGCGCTTCGCGTTGATGCAGGACTGGCCGTTGTTCAGCAGACGCGACGTGACGGCCTGCTCGACCGTGACGTCGAGGTCGGCGGAGGGCATCACGATGAACGGGTCGCTGCCGCCGAGCTCGAGCACGCTGGCCTTGACGTTCTTCCCGGCCCGGGCACCGACCTCGCGCCCGGCCGGCTCGCTGCCGGTCAGGGTGACGGCGCGGACGCGGTCGTCGTCGATGATCGCCTCGATCTTCGACGACCCGACGAGCAGCGTCTGGAACGCACCGTCGGGCAGGCCCGCGCGGCGGAGCACGTCGGAGATCGCGAGCGCGACCTGCGGGACGTTCGACGCATGCTTGAGCAGCCCGACGTTGCCCGCCATCAGCGCCGGGGCGGCGAAGCGGAAGACCTGCCAGTACGGGAAGTTCCACGGCATGACCGCCAGCACCGGGCCGAGCGGCTGGTAGCGGGTGAAGACCCGGGCCCCCTCGGGTGCACTCGCCGGCGACCACGGCACGTCGGCCAGGGCGCGCTCGGCGTTGTCGGCGTACCAGCGCAGCCCGTACGCGGACTTCGACACCTCCGCCTTCGCCGCCGCGAACGTCTTGCCCATCTCCAGGGTCGCGAGCCGGGCGAGGTCGTCGACCTCGGCGTCGAGGATGTCCGCCGCCGCGCGCAGCCAGCCGGAGCGCTGGGCGAACGTGGTGTCGCGGTAGGTCCCGAACGCCTCGTGCGCGCGTTGCAGGGCCTGCTCGACCTGGTCGTCGGTGAGCTCGTCGAACTCCCGGACGACCTCTCCGGTCGCCGGGTTCGTCGTTGCGATAGCCATGCCCGTCGGTTACCCGCTCCAAGCAGGTGGACACGTGCCGCGCGAACGGCGCGGACACTCAGTCGGCGAGGCGGAAGGCCAGCTCGGTGACCCAGGCGTCGATGGGCACCTCCATCGGGTGGGTGTGGAACGCCTCCAGCCGGCATCCCCAGCGGTCCCCGTCGGGCCCGCGTTCCACGTCCCAGTGGTGACCGTGCTCCCCGGCCCAGGCGAGCAGGCCGTCGGTGACCGCGATCAGCTCGTCCGGATGGCCGGTGTGGGTCAGCGTCGCGTAGCGGCCGCCCGGGAGGACGCCCGTGTGCCACTGCTCGTCGTCGGGAGCGGGCCCGGCCACCGGCACACCGGCCTCCACGGTCAGGCTCCGGTCCATGTCGATCACCAGGTAGCGGAGGAAGGGTGCGCCGGCAGGGGCGATGCCGACCTCGGTGAGCCGGCCGATCAGGAGCGGGAGCCGGTCGGCGATCTCGCCCATCGTCGTCATGGTGACCGTGCGGGTGACCCCGACGTAGGGCTGCTCGGGGCGGTCGACGACCTGGGGTGCCGGAAATGTCTGCATGACGTTCCGACCGTGGCGGGAGCTGGGAGTCAACGGCGTCCGACCGGTCGTGAACCGGGCAAGATCGATCTGTGTGGGAACTTCCCGGCCACCGGTGGCCACGATCGTCCCACAAGAATCGATCATGAATCGGTGACGCGCTCGGTGCCGACGTCGGTGGGCGACCAGGCGTGCCCGGCCCGCAGCGCGGCGAGCCCGGGCCAGACCACGCTCATCAGCTGCGCGGCGAGGTCGTCCGGGGTGCCGGTGCCGCCGTCGAAGTACCAGTCGGCGAGGCCCTCCGCTGCGCCGACGAGCGTCGAGGCCACCGGCATCGCCGCGGCCGGGTCGACCGAGGAGTCGGCCAGCAGCTCCGCGACGCGGGTGACGATCCGGCTGCGCGCGGAGAACACCTCGCCGGCGAACGTCCCGGCGCGGGCCTGGCGGTAGAGCACCATCCAGCCCTCGCGGTGGGTGGTGACCGTGGTGAAGAACGCCCGCAGCCCGCGGTACAGCCGGGTCTCCGGATCCGGGCTGCCGATGCCGCCGGACACCGAGGTCAGCAGGCGCTCCGCCTCGCGCCGGATGCAGCGGGCGAACAGCTCCTCCTTCGACCCGCCGCCGTGGGTGTAGACCATCGGCTTCGAGACGCCCGCCTCGTCGGCGACGGCGTCCATCGACGCGTCGTGGAAGCCGCTGCGGGCGAACACCCGGGCCGCGGCGTCGAGCACCTGGCGCTCCCGCTGTTCAGGAGGGAGTCGCCGGCGGGTGGACATGTCTTGCACTCTATCTACTGATGCGTAAAGTAGCGAGAAGATCGAGACGGTACCGCCGGTACCGGATACCCCCCACGGTGAGGTGGATGCCGCGATGGCCGACACGGTCGACGTCAACGAGCTGGGTCGCAGCGTCGACCCGAAGTCGCTGTCCGACGAGCAGCTGATCCGGACACTGACCGTCGCGCTGCGCGACGGGGACCCGGCCGACGTCGACCCGTCGCTGTTCGCGCGGCTGGTGAAGAGCGCGTCGAAGTCGCAGCTGTCCACCGTCATGTCCTCGACCGTGCGCCGGGACGTGCTGGAGGCGATCTTCGGCCGGATGAGCGAGTTCTACTCGTCGAAGGGTGCGAGCGGGAAACGCCAGGTCGTGCACTGGCACATCAAGGACGGCAAGGACCTCGACAGCTTCCAGACCGTGCTGGCCGACGGCACCTGCACCGTCACCCACGGCACCGACGAGGACTACCGCACCGCGCTGACCATGCCGGGCACCGAGTTCCTCAAGGTCGTCACGAACAACGCCAGCCCGGTCACGCTGTTCATGACGCGCAAGCTCAAGGTCGAGGGCGACGTCGGGTTCGCGACCGCCCTGCAGAAGATGTTCACGATCCCATCCGCCTGACGAGAAAGGCCTCTCGATGTTCTCCTTCGAACTGTCCGAGGAGCACCGTGACCTGCGGGAATGGGTGCACGGTTTCGCCGCCGACGTGGTCCGGCCGGCCGCCGCCGAGTGGGACGAGCGGGAGGAGACCCCGTGGCCGATCCTGCAGGAGGCCGCGAAGATCGAGCTCTACAGCTTCGAGACGCTGGCCTCGTTCTGGGGTGACGAGTCCGGGCTGTCGATGCCGCTGGTGAACGAGGAGCTGTTCTGGGGCGACGGCGGCATCGGGATGGCCATCTTCGGCACGACGCTGGCGGTGGCCGGCATCTTCGCCTCCGGCACGCCGGAGCAGATGGTCGAGTTCATCCCGCAGTGCTACGGCGACGCCGCGGACCCGAAGGTCGGCGCGTTCTGCAGCTCGGAGCCCGAGTCCGGCTCCGACGTCGGGGCGATGCGCACCCGCGCCGTCTACGACGAGGCCAGGGACCAGTGGACGCTGACCGGGCAGAAGGCCTGGGCGACCAACGGCGGCATCGCGAACCTGCACGTGGTGCAGGCGGTCGTGGACCCGGAGCTGGGCACCAAGGGCCAGGCCGCGTTCGTCGTCCCCCACGGGACGCCCGGCCTGGAGTCCACCCGCAAGATCAAGAAGATGGGGCTGCGCGCCTCGCACACCGCCGACGTGTTCCTCGACGACGTCGTCGTGCCCGGCAGCTGCCTGCTCGGCGGCAAGGAGAAGCTCGACGAGCGCCTGGCCCGGGCCCGTTCCGGGGAGCGGTCGAAGGGCTCGGCCGCGATGCAGACGTTCGAGCTGTCCCGACCGACGGTCGGCGCGCAGGCGATCGGCATCGCCCGCGCCGCCTACGAGTACGCGCTGGACTACGCCAAGGAGCGCACCACGTTCGGCCGCCCGATCATCGACAACCAGTCGATCGCTTTCACCCTGGCCGATATGAAGACCGAGATCGACGCGGCCCGGCTGCTGGTCTGGCGGGCGGCCTGGATGGGGCGCAACAACGTCGCGTTCGAAGCCGGCGAGGGCTCGATGTCGAAGCTCAAGGCGGGCCGGGTCGCGGTGTGGTCGACCGAGCGGGCGATCCAGATCCTGGGTGGTGCCGGCTACTCCCGCGAGCACCCGGTGGAGCGGATGCACCGCGACTCGAAGATCTACGACATCTTCGAGGGCACCGAGCAGATCCAGCAGCTGGTGATCGCCCGCGCGATCTCCGGGCGGCACATCGCCTGATCGGTCCTGCGGCGTGGCTCCGACCGGCCGTACCGGTCGGGGCGCGGTGTGCCGTCCGCCGAGTCGGGCCCACCGCCCACCCTCGGTGATCGTCGTGTCGTACCCGTCCGGGTGACCGGCATGTCAGGGTCACGGCGTTCGACCCGGCAGGCGACGGTTCGGTGATCCGTCCGGGCTGTCCGTTCCCGACGTGAGCTCCCCCTCGACGTCGGCGCCGCCGGGTGCCCCCGCGAACGAGAGTCGAGGACGCATGGACCGCAGACGGTTCCTGACCATCGGTGCACTGACGGTGGCGGCAGGCCTGGTGACCCGCGAGGTGGCCACGGCCGCCGAGGAGGGCCCGCTGGCCCTGATCTACCGCGGCGGGCCGGTGACCACCGAGGGCTCACCGGAGACGCTGGAGTCGTTGCTGCGCGCGTCACCGCTGAAGTTCCGGACGGCGTTCGTCGGCCCGGACGACGGCGAGCTCTCGGAGTCTGCGCTGTCCGGCGCCGCGGTCTACGTGCAGCCCGGTGGCGGCACCGTCGACGAGGCGTGGCCGACGATGGAGCAGCACAGCGCCGTGGTGCAGAGGTTCGTGGAGGCGGGAGGGGCCTACCTCGGCTTCTGCCTGGGTGCCTACCTGGCCGGCCCCGACAGGGGTTTCGGCCTCCTCGAGGGTTCGGCGGTCCCCTACGTCGGTACCGAGGGCGCCACCGTCGACGACGGCTCCGAGACCACAGTGACCGTGAACTGGCGGGGCGCGGAACGGCAGCTGTACTTCCAGGACGGCGCGGCGTTCCGGCTGCCGGCGAACAGCAGGGCCGACGTGCTGGCCCGCTACACGAACGGCCTCCCCGCGGCGCTGGTGCAGAAGGCCGGCAAGGGCCGCATCGGCCTGGTCGGCACCCACCCCGAGGCGAACGAGCACTGGGTCTCCGGCGACGGCTTCGTCGACAACCGCGACCTGGCCCAGGACCTGGTGTCGACGACCTACGCGCCCTGAGAACCGGACGCGCCGAGCACGGCCTGGGTCTGGGTGGTCCGGCACACGGCACGGCCCCGGTCGTCGGTGACGTCGGTCTGCACCACCACCGAGGACTGGCCGCGGTGCAGGACGGTGGCGGTGGCCGTCAGCGTCCCCGAGCGGGCGGCGCGGAACAGGGTCGTGTGCGACGTCGTCGTGGCCGTCGTCGCGCCGGCCGGGAGCCCGAGGAACGCGCACAGCGCGCCGGTCGAGTCGGCCAGGGTCATCAGGGCGCCGCCGTGCATCGTGCCGCCCGCGGTGCACAGGTCCGGCTGCCACTGCAGGTGCGCGACGACCGTCTCCGCGGACGCACGCGCGACGGTCATGCCCAGGCGCGCGGCGAACGGCATCGCGGCGAGAAGGGCCGCCGGACCGTCGGTGTCGGGGATCGGGTGCGGCGTTCCTGCGGGGTCCACGAGATCGATGCTGTACCGCCGGTCGCAGCCGCGCCATTACCCGTGAGGTCATCGTAGGGCGTTGTCGTCGGCCGGCCGATAAAGGGGTGGGTCGGCCGTCGTCGCGCAGCTCGGGCGTAGTTGTCGTCAGTAGGTCGATAAGAAGAGCGGCCCGTCCGTAACCCCGACCTCGCAAGATCGTTTCACCGGATGACGGCGGTGGCGGGGGAGAGGCGGGACGACGATGTCCGTGCGCAGGGTGGCGACAGTGCTGGCGACGACGGTGGCGTGCGTGCTCGCCGTGGCGGGGACCGGCGCGGTGGCCCACGCCGACGAGTCCGGTCCGGAGCTGAGCGTCCCGGCCGCCGAGCTCGAGGAGAGCCTGACCTGTCACGGCGACCTCGCCTCGGGCGACCGTGCACCGGTGCTGCTGGTCCCCGGAACGACGCTCACCCCGGACGTCAACTTCGACTGGAACTACGGGCCGGCCTTCGCCGCCCGCGGCCAGGCGTACTGCTGGGTGGAGCTCCCCGGCAACGCGATGGCCGACATACGTCGTGAACGCGATCCGCACGATGCACGCCGACGCCGGGCGCAAGATCGACATCGTCGGGTTCAGCCAGGGCGGCATGGTGCCGCGCTGGGCGCTGAAGTACTGGCCCGACACCCGGGACGCGGTTCGCGACTACGTCGGCATCGACCCGTCCAACCACGGCACGCTCGACGCGTACCCGATCTGCGCGCCCGGCTGCGCGCCCGCGATCCGGCAGCAGCAGACCGGCTCGAACTTCCTCACCGCGCTCAACGACGGCCCGGAGACGTTCGCCGGGATCGACTACACGGTCGTCTACACCGTGACCGACGAGGTCGTGTTCCCGAACCTGCCGCCGGCGCCGAGCTCCGAGCTGCGCGGCGGCGACGGGGCGACCTCGAACATCGCGGTGCAGCAGATCTGCCCGGTGCACGTGGCCGAGCACCTCTCGATGGGCTCCATCGACCCGGTCGGCTACGCCGTCGTCACCGACGCCCTCGACCACGACGGCCCGGCCGACGCCGCGCGGATCGACCGCGGTGTGTGCGCGGCGCCGCTGATGCCGGGCGTCGACCCGGTCGCGCTCCCGGCGAACGAGGTCCGCTACAACGGCCAGGTCGCGACGACGCTGGCCACCTACCCGCGCGAGCTCGCCGAGCCGGAGCTGCGCGACTACGCCCGGAACTGACCGCAGCGGCCGATCTTGTGGGCCGACCGGCGCCCACGGGCGGTCCGGGGCCAGGATGGGAGGGCCGGGCGATCACAGCGCGTCCGGCCCGGGTCCGCCGGCGCGGCCCGGTTCCGTGCTGCGAGGAGGACCCTGTCGTGCCGAGCCTGACGTTCCGTGGTCGGACCTGGACCCGGGATCGAGCCATGGTGATGGCGATCGTGAACCGGACGCCGGACTCGTTCTACGACCACGGCGCGACGTTCGCCGAGCAGGCCGCGCGCGATGCCGTCACCGCCGCCGTCCGCGACGGCGCCGACGTGATCGACATCGGGGGCGTCCCGGCCAGTCCGGGCTCCGAGGTCACCGAGCAGGACGAGATCGACCGGGTGGTGCCCACCGTCGAGTGGGTGCGGGCGCAGTTCCCGGACGTCGTGATCAGCGTGGACACGTTCCGCGCCGGGCCCGCCGACGCCGTCTGTGCGGCCGGCGCGGACCTGGTCAACGACAACTGGGCGGCGGCCGACCCGGGCATCCTGGACGTCGCCGCGCGCTACGGCGCCGGTTACGTCAGCGCGCACACCGACAACGTCGCCCCGCGCACCGAGCCGCACCGCCCCCGCTACGACGACGTCGTCGCCTCGGTCCTGGAGCAGACCACCGCCCTGGCCGGCAGGGCCGTCGCCGCAGGCGTCCCGCGCGACGGGATCATGATCGACCCGGCCATCGACTTCTCGAAGAACACGCTGCACAGCCTGGCCGTGCTGCGCGAGATGGACCGGATGGTCGCGACCGGCTGGCCGGTGCTGCTGGCGATGTCGAACAAGACCGTGGTCGGGGAGTCGCTGGACGCGCCGCTGGGTGAGCGGGTCGTCGGCACCCTCGCCGCGACGGCGCTGGCCGCCGACCGGGGCGTCGCGATGGTGCGCGCGCACCAGATCGCGGCCACCCGTCAGACCCTGGAGATGGTGGCCACCGTGCGCGGCGAGCGGAACCCGTCCCGAGCGGTGAGACTGCTCGCGTGATCCACCAGATCTGGCCGTCGGGCGATGCCGGGCCGCTGACTCCGGATCAGCTCGAGGAGCTCTACCGGTACCCCGACGACCGCACCCGCCTGGTCGTGAACTTCGTGTCCAGCGCGGACGGCGCGGTGACCGTCCACGGCACCGCCGCGGGTCTGGGCACGCCGCCGGACCGGGAGGTGCTCGACCTGGGCACCGATCTCGCCGACGTCGTGCTCGTCGGGGCCGGCACCGCGATCGCCGAGGGGTTCACCGGCGTGAAGCCGGACGAGCGGGCCGCCCGGCGCCGGGCGAGGTCGGGTCTGCGCGAGGTCGCGGTCACGGCCGTCGTCACCGCGTCCGGCCGGTCCCTGCCCGTCGACGCCCCGGTACTCACCGACACGCTCGTCCCGACGATCGTGTTCACCTGCGGGTCGGCACCGGCCGACGTGCGCGAGGGGTGGTCCGCCGCCGGCGCCGAGGTCGTCTGCCTGGGCGACGGCGAGGTGGACCTGAGAGCCGTGGTCGCCGAGCTGGCGCGGCGGGGGCTGCACCGGATCAACTGCATGGGCGGGCCGACACTGTTCGGCAGCCTGGCCGAGGCCGGCCTGGTCGACGAGCTCCGGCTGACCCTCGCGCCGTTCCTGGTCTCCGGTCAGGCCGGCCGGATCGCCCACGGGGTGGGGATGGACCCAGCCCGCCTCGAGCTGGTCTCCGCGATCACCGGCGACGACACGCTGCTGATGCGCTACCGGGTCCGAGACCCCTCGTCCACCTGACGACAACACAGTACGAGCTGGAGGAACGCACCGATGTCCGACACCGACCGCCCGATCCTGCAGGTGATCGTCGGGAGTACCCGCCCGGGCCGGGCGGGCCTGCCGGTCGGTCGGTGGATCTGCGGGAGGGCACGCGAGCACGGCGGCTTCGACGTCGAGCTCGTCGACCTGGCCGAGGTCGGGCTCCCGCTGTTCGACGAGCCGCACCACCCGCGCCTGAAGCGCTACACCCACGAGCACACGCGGCGCTGGAGCGCGACGGTCGACCGCGCCGACGCGTTCGTGTTCGTCGTGCCCGAGTACAACCACAGCATCAACGCCGCGACGAAGAACGCGATCGACCACCTGAACTCCGAGTGGGCGCACAAGCCGGCCGGGCTGGTCAGCTACGGCGGCGTCGCCGGTGGCACCCGCGCGGTGACGGCGCTGGAGCCGGTCCTGAACGCACTGCGGATGACGCCGCTGCCGGGAGTGATCGTCCCGTTCGTGGCGCAGTTCGTGCACGGCGAGGGCGACGAGCGCACGTTCGAGCCGAACGACGAGATCGCCGCCGGCGCGAAGGCGATGCTCGACGAGCTGGCCCGGGTCGCACCGGCGCTGCGGAGCCTGCGCGCCGGCTGAGCACTCTCTCGCCGGTCACCGGAGGTGACCGGCGGGTCACCGGACTCAGTGGCCGCCCCGGCCCGGTCGTGCTGCAAGATGCAGGGGTGCCTCTGCCCTCGAACACGCTGACCGACGGCGTGGTCGTGATCAGCCCCCTGCGGTGGCAGGACATCGAGCCGCACCTGGCCGGTGAGGACGCCGAGCTGGTCCGGTGGCTGCACGGCGGCGCCGGTACCCGGGCCACAGTGCAGGCGCACGTGCGGCGCTCGATCGAACGGTGGGTCGCCGACGGGCCGAAGCTCAGCTTCGGGATCCGGCTCGACCGGGGCGCGACGCTGGCCGGGACGATCGACGCCGACCACGACCCGCAGCCCGGCTCGCGGCGGGCGAACCTCGCCTACGGGATCTACCCGCAGTTCCGCCGGCGCGGCCTGGCCACGCGGGCGGTGCTGCTGGCGTCGCGGTACCTGTCCGAGCGCGGTGACATCGACCGGATCTGCATCGACGTCGACCCCGCCAACACGGCGTCCTCGCGGGTGGCGCTGCGGGCCGGGTTCCGGTTCCTCACCCACGTCTCCGACGACGAGGACGACTTCGACCGCTACGAGCTCGTCGTCCGCACCCCGCCGGGCGCGGCCCCCGGGTTCGGGCCGCGCCGGTACCCGCCGCGCCCCGGCTTCGACTGACGGGCGGGACCCGGCCGGCGGTCCGGACTCAGCTGACGGTCGGGACCTCGATGTACATCATGCCCGGGATCTCGAGCGCGGGAAGGTCGTCGAACAGCACGTCGGAGGTGGGTGCGGACTCCGTGGACGGCGCCTCGGTGGACGTCGCTGCGGGGGACGGGGCCTCGAGGGCGCCGAAGTCCGTCGTGACGTCGTTGCCGACGTCGGCCGGGAGGCTGTCGGTCAGCTGGGAGGTCTCGGGGGCCTCGGGAGCGCTCGGCGCGTCGGGCAGCTCTGCGGCGGAGGCCTGGGCGACGAAGCCCGCCCCCAGCACGGCGACGCCGGCACCGGCCAGCGACAGGCGGAGAGCGTTCCTGGCGATCGAGTCCATGCGAACAGCCTTTCGGGTACAGACGTATGTGGGGAGCGAGCAGGGGCGGACCCCTGGTGGCGCAACGAGAGCCGCCGAACCCGGTTTCGCTCCGACGCCACCGGTCACCGATCTTCACTCGTTAGGGTGAGTATCTCGGGCGTCGCCGCCAGTACCACCCGTTGGGGTCACCCAAGGTCGCCGAGCGGGCCGGTCGCGCGCGCATGATGGAGCGGTGAGCGTGTCCTCGACCAGGGTTGCGGCCGTGCGCGGCACGGCGTCCGCGGCAGCGGTCACCGGCACGGTCGCGGGAGCGGCACTCGGGATCGGCTGGCACTACTCGTCGGTCCTGATCGACCCGCGGTCACGGTCGGGTTTCCCGGAACGGGTGCTGTCCACCACGGACGGGTCGGTGGCGCTCGCGCGGAGCCGGCTGTGTGCTCAGCCGGGGGTCTGGGGACTGCGTTGGGACAGCGGTCCGGGCCGGGACGGCGGCCTGGCGGTGCTCGGCCCGGTGCTGGAGCAGGGCCGGGGCCGCGTGGTGCGGGAACACCTGGGAGGCCCACGGCCGCCCGTCGGCCCCGCCGTGATCGACGCCGGGCCGTTCGACCCCGACCCCGCCGCACGCGGCCCGGCCTTCGCCGAGGTCGTCATCGACACGCCGCTGGGCCCGGCGCCGGCCTGGGACGTCCCGCCGGCGCGGGGGCGAGAGTTCGGGGCGACCTGGGCGATCCACGTGCACGGTCGCGGGGGCTCCCGCCGGGAGGCGTTACGGGTCCTGCCCGCGCTGCACGACCTCGGCCTGCACCAGCTCGTGATCAGCTACCGGAACGACGGCACCGCCCCGGACGGGCCGGACGGGCGTTCGCACCTGGGCGACACCGAGTGGGAGGACCTCGACGCCGCGGTCGGGCACGCCCTGGAGCGCGGCGCGGAGGAGATCGTGCTGGTCGGGTGGTCCATGGGTGCCGCGGTGAGCGGGGCGTTCCTGGACCGGTCGCCGCGGGCGGCCCACGTCGCGGCCGTCGTCTGGGACGCGCCGCTGCTCGACTGGCGCGCGACCCTGCGCCGGCAGGCGGCCAACCGCTACCTGCCCCCGCCGCTGGCCGGGGTGGCCTCGCGGTTGACCACCCGCCGGATCGGGATCGACTTCGACCGGTTCGACCTGGCCCGGCGGCCTCCGGCCGTCCGGCCGCCGACGATGGTCGTGCACAGCGACGCCGACTCGGCCGTGCCGGTCTCGGTCAGCCGCGGGTTCGTCGCCGCGGCGCCGGGCCTGGGCTGGCCGGTGCGCTACCTGGAGGTCGCCGGCGTCGAGCACACCGGGAGCTGGAACGCCGACCCGCAGGTCTACGAGGACGCGGTCACCGGGTTCCTGCGGGACACGCTCGGGGCCGGGTAGGGGCTTCAGCTGTCGGACCCGGTCGGGCTCTTGCCGACCGGCTTGCCGAACAGCGCGTCCTCGGTGGGGGCCGTCGTCGCGGGCGGCGTGCCCGGGTCGAGGACCTGCTGCTCCCGGCGCAGCACCAGCGACCAGCCCCACGCCGACAGCGCCGTCAGCACGGCGAGGGCGAGCAACCACGGCCAGCGGCGGGTGACCGGGGACGGGTCGATGGCCCGGGCCAGCGAGGTCCGGGCGTCGTCCAGGGTCTCCGAGGCGTTCGCGGTGACCGACGAGACCACGGTGGACGCGAGGATCGAGGCGGCCTCGCCCAGGTCCCCGACGGCCGTGCCGGCGTCGTTCCGGGCCCGTTTCCATGTACGGCTGGTGTTCATGGTGCGACCTGCTTCCCGCGTGGACGTCCGTGTGCTGGCACGATGGTATCCGTGACCGAACCAGGAAACGCGAAGACGACCGCCACCCTGCGCACCTCGGAGGGGGACATCCGGATCAGCCTGTTCCCGGACCACGCACCGAAGACGGTTGCGAACTTCGTCGGCCTCGCGGACGGGTCCAAGGACTACACCGGCCCGAACGCCAGCGGCGGCGACTCCGGCCCGTTCTACGACAGCTCGATCTTCCACCGTGTGATCAGCGGATTCATGATCCAGGGTGGGGACCCGACCGGCACCGGGCGCGGTGGCCCCGGCTACCAGTTCGGCGACGAGTTCCACCCCGACCTCAAGTTCGACCGCCCCTACCTGCTCGCGATGGCGAACGCCGGGCCCGGCACCAACGGCTCGCAGTTCTTCATCACCCTCGGCCCGACTCCGCACCTGAACCGCAAGCACACGATCTTCGGTGAGGTCGCCGACGCCGAGTCGCGCGCCGTCGTGGACGCGATCGGGCAGACGACCACCGGTCAGGCCGACCGCCCGCTGACCGACATGGTCATCCAGCACATCGATATCGAGCAGAACTGAGCGTGACACGACGGGCCGCGGTACCGGGGTCCCGGCGATGACCGGCCCCGCCGGTCCGCCGGGCCCGGTGCCGCCCGGCCCGTACCCGCCCCCGGACGCCGGCGCGACAGCCTGTGCCCGGCACCCCGACCGCCCGACCCGGCTGCAGTGCACCCGGTGCGGGCGCCCGGCGTGCCCGGACTGCCTGCGCGAGGCGTCGGTCGGCTACCACTGCGTGGACTGCGTCTCCGAGGCCACGCGCTCGGCCCCGCGTTGGCGGACCGTCGCCGGCGCGAGCCGGGTCGGCAAGCCGGTGATGGTCCCGATCCTGATCGCGATCAACGTGGCGATCTTCGCGCTCACCGTCGCCGCGGCCGGGAGCGTCTCGGACAACTACGACTCGGAGCTCTTCGCGCGGACCTGGCTGGTGCCCGCGCTCGTCGCCGACGGCGAGTGGTGGCGACTGCTGACGGCGGGGTTCCTGCACTTCGGGCTGCTACACCTGGCCTTCAACATGTTCGCGATGTGGGTGATCGGTCGCGAGGTCGAGACCGTGCTGGGCCGCTGGCGGCTGCTCGCGGTGTACCTCGTGTCGCTGCTCGGTGGATCCGCCGCGGTGATGCTGTTCTCGGGCGCCGGCACCGCGGTCGCGGGTGCCTCGGGCGCCGTGTTCGGCCTGATGGGCGCGCTGGCCGTGCTGCTCTACCGGCTGAAGATGCCGGCCGGGCAGGCGATCGGGCTGATCGTGATCAACATCGTGATCAGCCTGGTGATCCCCGGCATCTCGCTGACCGCGCACCTGGGCGGGCTGGTGGTCGGCGCCGCGACGACCGCGGCGCTGGTCTACCTGCCGAACCGGCAACGACCGGCCGTGCAGGCCGCGGCCGTCGCCGGGATCGCCGTGGTCGTCCTGCTCGCGATCGGCGCCAGCCTGGCCTTGTGACGGCCTTTGCCCCTGTGACGGCCCCTGATGCGGTGACCGTCCCGGCGAGGTGACCGTCCCGGCGAGGTGACAGCCCCGGCGCTGTGACGGCCCGGCTCGGGCATCTGTCGGCGTCCCGAAGGGCCCCTTCGCTCACCGGGAGGTCCCGAGAGGACCCCTCGAGACCCTCCGGGACGTGCGTGGGGCTCTCGGGATCAGCGCGGGGGCCGGTAGGTCTCCAGTACCTCGGCGACCTCCTCCGGGTCCTCGCCCAGCTCCAGGCGGCCGAGGATGACCAGGCGCTCCCCGCCGTCCGGCTCGCGCAGCTCGAGCTCCAGCAGCGACGACTCGCGTCCGAAGCGGCGCTGGCGCAGTACGCGCACGTTCTCCACCTGACGCCACCCGACGTCGAGGGTCCAGCTGAGCCGGCGCACGACGAGCCCGTCCGGGCCGGCGGCCAGCCGCGGGCGTGCTCTCGTCCCGGACACCGCGGCCGACCCGAGACCGGCCGCGGCGACGGCGGCGATCAGCTGCCCCGGCCGGTCGGCGCCGGTCAGGAACAGCAGGACCAGCCAGGCCGCGGCGGCGGCCGCGAGGACCCACGCCATCGCGACCAGGCCGGCAGGCGTGGACCAGGAGACGGCCGAATGTTGATCACTCATCGTGACCGCCGAAGTTGTCCACAGGCTTCATCCACAGTGGGGATGACTTACAAACTTGTGTTTCCGCAGCTCAACGCCACCGCATGGTCATCAGGAGGCCGATTACGATGAGTGAGAACCCGATCAGGAAGTTCATGTTCCCCAGAGCGAGCATGAACGGGATCGAGGGCCCGGCCAGGTAGTTGACGACCAGCCAGGCCAGTCCCAGGATCCACATCGCGACCATGACGGCGATGTAGGCCGGGTGGGTGGGACCGGCCACCTTCACCGGGGTGCGGCTGGACGGCGGCGTGTACGCGGCCTGCTTGCGGACCTTGGACTTCGGCATGGGTGGACCTCATCGGTGCGGGGTCGTGTACGGCGCGCTCCCGGCAGGCGATCGGCCGGACCCGGGCCCATCGTGGGCCGGGTGCGCCTCCGCCGGGGAGCTTCCCCGCCACCGTAGCGCGGATGAGACGCGGGATGGGCCCGTGACGCCGTGCGCCGGCGGGTGAGAGCTCGCGTGTGCCGCGCACGACGTGAGGGGCACGCCACGCCGACGCCCGCACCGACCCGCCCGCGCAGCACCCGACTCCCCGGGACGGCCACGGCGCGGTGCTCGTCGAGTGCCACGAGGTGGTCGGTCGCCCCGCCGGAACGTGACGCTCGACCCGCCGGGTCGGCTTTCGGGCGGGCGGGAGCGTTCCGGAGGACCGACCGGCCCGGACGCTCAGACGCCGGCGACGAGCTCCTCGACCTCGGCCGTGAGCGCGTCCACGGTCGTCTGCGGGACGGCGTGCCCGGCACCGGCCAGCCAGGACGCCAGCAGGCGGTGCCCGCCCTGGGTCAGCACCGACTCGGGGTGGAACTGAACGCCCTCGATCGGCAGGTCCCGGTGCCGCACGGCCATGATCAGGCCGGACTCGGTCCGGCCGGTGACCTGCAGCTCCGGCGGCAGCGAGTCCGGGGCGATGGTGAGCGAGTGGTAGCGGGTGGCGACGAACGGCGAGGGCAGCCCGCGCAGCACCCCGACGCCCTCGTGGTGCACCAGCGACGTCTTGCCGTGCAGCAGCTCCGGCGCCCGCTCGACGACACCGCCCCAGGCCGTGGCCAGCGCCTGGTGGCCGAGGCAGACCCCGAGCAGCGGGAGCCCGCGGTCGGCCGCGGCGCGGATCACCTCGACGCTGCGCCCGGCGCGTTCCGGGGTGCCCGGGCCAGGGCTGACGAGCACCCCGCCGTAGCCGTCGAGTGCAGACGGGTCGACCTCGTCGTTGCGCAGCACCTCGGGTTCCACGCCGAGCTGGGCGAGGTACTGGACCAGGTTGTAGACGAAGCTGTCGTAGTTGTCGACGACCAGTACCCGCACGTGGGAACCCTTCCTGTGTCGCTCGTTCGTCAGTTGTCGAACGGGAAACCGCTGCCGGAGCCGGTGTCCCCGGTCCCGGTCCCGGGGTCCCCGGTGCCGCTGTCGCCGGTGCCCCCGGTCCCGTCGCCGCTCCCGCTGCCGCTGTCGCCGCTGCTGGTACCGACGACGAGAAGGACCTCGTTGTTGTCCGAGGCCTGCGACCCGCCGGTCGGCGTCTGGCGGATCACCTTGCCGTTCTGCGAGCTGTCCGAGGTGCTCTCGGGCTGGATCCGCGGCGACAGGCCGGCCGCCCGGAGCTGGTTGACCGCGCTGCCCACATCCTGCCCGGTGACGTCCGGGATCTGCTTCTGGTTCCCGCGGCTGATCTCGATGGTGACCGTGCTGTTCTTCGACACCCGGGTGCCCGCCGACGGACTGGTCCCGACGACCGAACCGGCGGTCCCGCCGCCGTCGACCTCGCTGGTGGTGACCGAGGTGAAGCCTGCTCCCCGCAGCGTGGACTGGGCCTGGGCAGCGCTCTGGCCGCTCACGTCCGGCACCGCGACGGTGGTCTGCTCCTTGCCGACCACGACGGCGACGGCGCCGTTGCCGGCAATGCTCTCGCCCGGCCCGGGGGTGGACGAGATGATCTTGCCGACCTGGCTGGAGTCGGAGGTCTCCCGCTCGGACTGCGCACCGAGCTGCAGCCCCGCCTGTTGCAGGAGCGGGCGTGCCTCGTCGACGGTCTTGCCGGTCAGCGCCGGCACCGTGGCGTTCGCCGGGCCGGTGCCGACGAACAACGTCACCGTGCTGTTCTCGGCGACCGCGTTGCCGCCGCCGGGCTCGGTCCGGTTCACCTTGCCGACCTGGGAGACGTCGGAGGGCTCGTTCTTGATGTCGACCAGCAGCCTGGCGGCGGTGATCGCCGCGCGGGCCTGGTCCGGGTTCTGGCCCAGGACGTCCGGGACGGTCACGGTCGCCGGCGCGGAGGTGGTGAACATCTGGTAGCCGACGAAGCCGATCAGGCCGAGCACGGCCAGTACCGCGACCCAGATGCCGACCTTCCTGCCGCGACCGCGGCGTGGCTCGTCGTCGTAGGCGTCCGGGTGCCCCGGGGGCATCGTGTGCCGGCCGGTCGCGGGGCCTGCGCCGCCGGCGTAGACCCGGCGGGTCGGGACGGCGGCCGTGGCGTCCGCGTCGAGCAGGCTGGTGCGCTCGTCCTCGCTCATCACCATCGGGGCCAGCACCGGCTCGCCGTTGCGCACCCGCACCAGGTCCGCGCGCATCTCGGCGGAGGACTGGTAGCGGTTGGCCGGGTTCTTGCTCAGCGCCTTGAGCACGATCGCGTCCAGCGCGGGCGGGATCGAGGGGTTGAGCTGCGACGGGGCCTTGGGGTCCTCCCGCACATGCTGGTAGGCGACCGCGACCGGGGTGTCCCCGGTGAACGGCGGGTCGCCGGTGAGCAGCTCGAACAGCACGCAGCCGGCCGCGTAGACGTCCGAGCGGGCGTCCACGGCCTCGCCGCGGGCCTGCTCCGGGGACAGGTACTGCGCGGTGCCGATCACCGCGGCGGTCTGGGTGACGTTCTGGCCCTCGCCCAGGGCCCGGGCGATGCCGAAGTCCATCACCTTCACCGCGCCGGCAGTGCTGATCATGATGTTCGCCGGCTTGACGTCGCGGTGGATGATCCCGTTGCGGTGGCTGAAGTCCAGCGCGGCGCAGACGTCGGCCATCACCTCGACGACCCGCTGCTGGCTCAGCGGCCCGGAGGTCTTGACGATCTCACGCAGCGTCTGCCCGTCGACGTACTCCATGACGATGTAGGGCAGCGGGCCGAACTCGCTCGCGATCTCGCCGGTGTCGTACACGGCGACGATCGCCGGATGGTTCAGCGACGCGGAGTTCTGCGCCTCCCGGCGGAAGCGGAGCTGGAACTGGGGGTCGCGGGCGAGGTCGGCACGCAGCACCTTGACCGCGACGTCCCGGGACAGCCGGGTGTCGAGACCGTGGTGCACCTCGGCCATGCCGCCGTAGCCGAGCGTGCCGCCCAGCTCGTATCGCTCGGACAGCAGGCGGGGTGTCGTCATCTGTTCAGGTTCCCGGGGTTGGAGGCGTACTCATCATGCCGGTCGGAACGTGCGGTCATGGCTCTTCGGCGCACCCGTCTGCGCCGGGGCGCCGCCTGCGTGGGCTCACCGGACCGCGACCCCCACGCGGTCCGCGACCGACGGCACCGTCGGTGCCGTCGGTCCCGTGAGGTCGGCCTTCCACCCGGCCACGGTACCGGGCGTGCCGGCGAGGTACCCGCTCGTGAGCCCCGCGATCGACGTCCCGCGCAGGATCAGCACGGCCAGGAGCACGGCCGCGATGGTGAGGATCACGAAGAGCGCGGCCAGCAGGGCACGGCTGCGCCCGGACCGGCGCGGCGCGACGTCCAGCGGCCCGGACGGGTGCTCGGTGCCGCGGGCCTGCTCGGCCGCGCGGACCTGTCCGGACGCGTCCCTGCCGGGCTCGTCGCGGAGCCCGCCGTGCGGCGGGCG